>DATGMS010000399.1:0-12310 GCA_035307285.1 Cyclobacteriaceae bacterium | reverse complement strand
GCGAAATCAATTAATTCATCTTTGGTGGCTGGCCAAGGGGCATCTTCAAGATAAGATGCCAGTTCTAATGTCCAATACATATGCTAATGATTTGAATTTTCCGTCTTAACGGGTTGCAAAAATAGAAATTCTTTTATGATTTAAAACTCTAACCTATTATTTGTTTAAAAGTTCCTTCAATAAATAATTTTTAACTTCCATTTTCCTTTTGTAGGCACTTATTTTCTTCTGAAGAAGAATTTCAAAGTCTTCTCCGCTGGATCTAAACTTGTCGGAATTCTCCTGAATAGTTTCGAGTTCCTTCTGGTCCCTGCTCATTAAATCCTTCAAGATGGAGATCTGGATTTGGTTTTGCTCCTTGCTCTCTTTTTGTTCAAAATCGGGATATTTGGATAAGGAAAGCCTGTTGAGGAAGGATTTTTCAAAGACTACATCCATTGCCGACATAAACGCACGGACATTTTGCTGCGCTTCCCGAGGCTTCCTGTGGGGTAATTTCTTCCATTCTGCCTGTAGCCGTTTGGCCGCAGCCAAGTTATCGGGATGATAGGGGGAGTTAGCCAAGGCTCTGATCTCCTGGGTCATCTTTTCGACTTTTCTGATAAGGTTACCCGGGCTTAATGTCGGTGTGTTTTGAGCCGCTCTTTTGAATTTACTGAAGATACGGTTGTTCAATTTAGAGAACTCATCCCACAGAGGCTGTCTTTTATCCGCAGGAACCCTTCCTGACTCCTTCCATTGTTTTTGGATCTTCTTGCTTATCTCAAAGGCGAGTTTGACATCGGACAGCTCATGAGCTTGCCTTGCCTGAAGCAATAAGCCCTCATAAACTTTAATATTTTCCTCAGCCTGCAGTGCGAGGGCGTCGAAATAATTTTTTCGGTTTTCGAAGAAGGTATCTATAGCCCGGTTGAAGGGGCCATCAATTTCCTCTTCTAATTCTTTGTCTACAGGACCAGTTTTAATCCATTTCAACTTCAGATTTTTGAAATCTTCGGACGTTTTTTTCCAATCGGTACTGTTTATCAAAGCTTCTGCCTCAACAATTAATTCCTTTTTTATTTCCAGATTTCTTTTTCGGTTGGATTGGATAATATCTTCAAGATATTTCTCCAGCTGGTTCAACTCTTCTATGAGAGGGACAAAATCACCGAGGGCATCGTAGTGCATCAGAGAATCTTTCAAATGGATGAGCTTCATTAAAAAAGATCCTTTGTTCTGGTTTTCCTCTATGTCTTTCTTCAACTGAGCGACTTTTTCCGTGACTACGTTGAACCGATCTTCAAAATATGCGATGGTTGAGGCCTCATCCTCCTTGACTTCCCCAATGACCCGATCCTCCTGATTTAGAAAGCCTTTTAAGTAAACTTTGCCTTCTTTTATATAGCCATATGGATGCTCCATTGTAATTGTATAGGTTGGTTGTTAGTATCCCGAGTGTGTTTTCTGCAAATTAATTAATTAAGAAGCATTTATCCTAAAAAAGGGTAAAGTTTGCCATCTTTGCTTTTCTGACAATTCCGCCCTTACATGGGGGCAATCACATATAAACCTATTATCATGAGTGCTGAGAAAATCATATTTTCAATGGCTGGGGTATCCAAAATCTACCCGCCCCAGAAAAGAGTATTAAAGGACATCTATCTATCGTTTTTCTATGGGGCCAAAATTGGTGTTTTGGGGTTGAACGGCTCAGGTAAAAGTTCTTTGTTGAGAATTATCGCAGGAATGGACAAGGAATTTCTAGGCGAGGTGGTCTGGTCTCCCGGGTACTCTGTCGGGATGCTGGAGCAGGAACCTAAATTGGATCCCACCAAAACCGTAAAAGAGGTGGTAGAGGAAGCGGTGAGCGAGACGGTGAATCTTTTGAAGGAATTTGAAGCCATCAATGAGAAGTTTATGGACCCCGACTTGATGGAGGATCCCGATGCCATGGACAAGCTGATCCAAAAGCAGGGTGAAGTCCAGGAAAAACTGGACGCTGCCAATGCTTGGGAGCTGGATGTAATGCTGGATAAGGCCATGGATGCTCTCCGGCTTCCTCCCAGTGATGCCATTGTCCAGCACCTCTCGGGAGGGGAAAAGAGACGGGTGGCGCTTTGCCGGTTGTTGCTTCAAGAGCCCGATGTGCTTTTATTGGATGAACCTACCAACCACTTGGACGCCGAGTCGGTTCTTTGGCTGGAACAGCATCTTAAGAATTATAAAGGCACCGTGATCGCGGTCACCCACGATAGGTATTTCCTTGACAATGTTGCGGGATGGATTCTTGAATTGGATCGAGGGGAGGGAATACCATGGAAGGGTAACTATTCCAGCTGGCTGGACCAAAAACAGTCGAGGCTTAAGCAGGAAGAAAAAACTGAATCCAAGCGCCAGAAAACCCTTGAAAGGGAACTTGAATGGATCCGAATGTCTCCTAAAGCCCGTCAATCCAAAGGCAAGGCCCGATTGAATGCCTATGATAAACTGGTGGGAGAGGACGCCAAAGAGCAGGAAGCTAAGCTGGAATTATACATCCCGCCGGGGCCTAGACTGGGAGCCAAAGTGATAGAAGTGAATGGGGTTTCTAAAGCCTATGGCGACAAATTGTTGTTCGAAGATCTTTCTTTTTCCCTGCCCCAAGGAGGAATAGTGGGAATCATCGGCCCCAACGGTGCCGGTAAATCTACGCTTTTCAAACTCATTACAGGCAAGGAACAGCCTGATGCGGGTCATTTTGAAGTAGGGGAGACGGTACAGCTCGCCTATGTGGATCAGGAACATGATTCCTTGGACCCGAACCTCTCCGTGTACAACACCATCTCGGAAGGCAATGAATACATCAAGCTAGGCACCAAAGAAATGAATGCCCGGGCATATGTCAGCAAGTTTAATTTCGGGGGATCGGATCAGGAAAAGAAAGTCGGCATCCTATCCGGAGGTGAAAGAAACAGGGTTCATCTGGCCATGACCCTAAAAGAAGGAGGCAATCTCCTGTTGTTGGATGAGCCGACCAATGACTTGGACATTAACACGCTGCGGTCTCTGGAAGAAGCTTTAGAAAATTTTGGGGGTTGCGCAGTGGTTATTTCCCACGACAGATGGTTCCTGGACCGTATTTGCACCCACATCCTTGCCTTCGAAGGGGAATCCCAAGTGTATTGGTTTGAAGGAAACTTTTCGGATTATGAGGAGAATAAAAAGAAGAGACTGGGGGATGTGACGCCCAAGCGTATCCGATATAAAAACCTGAAATAGCTTTTATCCATCCAACAACAATTTTACTTTCCACTGGATTGTGATGAACAGTTTACTAAGCTGTTCATCACATTTATCACCTTCTTTTTAGAATCCTAACACACCCCTATGAATAGAAGAAAATTTGTTAAAAACGGCATCGTATTGAGTGCGGTACCGACGATGTTGCCTTTTTTACCCTCTTTTAACAAAGGAGAAACTCCTGCTCCAGGCAAGAAGCCAGCTTGGCTAGTGGAAATGATCCATAGAAATGACCAAAACATAGAAAATGCCTTTAAAAGAAGGATAAATGATAAGAATGATCCCCGCTATGGGGCGGTTCTTGATGGAGTTGATCTAGTTACTCCCCACTCCGTGTTGGGACTGATAAAATCTTCCATCTTATCTCTTGCCAGTCCAGAGTCCAAGCGGTATAACGACCAAGGGCTCCTTCAGGATCTTGTCGATTCTGCTAGGTTTCTGTTGACGCTGCAGCATGAAGACGGAACCATCGATTTAGTTATCACCAATTTTCATTCTACACCGGATACCGGTTTTTTGGTGAAATACCTTTGTCCAGCCGTTGCGATATTGCAGAGAAGTGAGGTAGAAGGAAAAGAAGTGTTAGTGGTCCTTTTAAAGCAGTTCCTTCAAAATGCGGGAAAGGCGCTGATCGTCGGAGGTATCCACACCCCGAACCATCGATGGGTGGTAAGTGCTGCGCTTGCTAGCCTCCACATGCTTTGGCCCAATCCTGAGTACGTCGAAAGGGCGGAGACCTGGCTTTCGGAAGGCATAGACCTTGACGCGGAGGGTCAATATCAGGAGAAAAGTAGTTATATCTATTCCTCCTTGAGTGACCGCGTATTGATCACGGTGGCCAGGGGTTTAAACAAGCCGGAGTTGTTGGATTATGTCCGCAAAAATCTGGAAATGACCTTTTACTATATCCATCCGAATGGGGAAATCGTCACAGAAGCTTCCGGCAGGCAGGATAATTCCATCATCGGTACCTTGGAAAATTATTATTACCCCTACAGGTACTTTGCCATCAAGGATCAAAATCCGCAATATGCTGCCGCCTGCAGGTTAATAGAAGCTACCGCATTCGTGAAAACCACCGGCTTCTTGCAGTATTTTCTTGAAGACGAAACGTTATGGCAGGAATTGCCGAAAGCCGTCAGCCTTCCGGATAATTATTTCAAGACCTTCTCCAATTCCAATCTGATCCGTATCAGGAGAGGAGACTATGATGCTTCTATATTGCCCAACAACCCTGCATTTTTTACATTTCAAAAAAAGGATGCAGTACTTCAGGGAATTAGAGTGGCCAGTGCTTTCTTCGGAAAGGGACAGTTTACGGCCGAGGATTATCAGGTTGAGAAAGGCAAAATCCATATGGAGAAAAGCCTCGAAGGCCCCTACTATCAGCCTTTCCCTAAGGATAAAATCCCGGGAGACGGGGTTTGGGAGAATATGCCTCGAACCGAAAGAGCACTTTCTGAGGTTCAAAAGCAGACGACCCGAGTTGATATAGCGGAAGTAGAAGGCGGATTTGAACTTGAAATTACAGTTGAAGGCACTGATCACGTTCCTTTGGTGGTAGAGCTTATATTCCGGCCAGGGGGCCAATTCTATAATGTGAGTCCACACGAAAATTTAAACCATGTCAATTTTTTGAAAGAAGGTTTCGGTAGATATGAGGTAAACGGCAATGCCATCGAATTTGGTCCCGCACATTATGAACATAAGTGGGTAGATATAAGAGGAGGATTGCCCAGGGTGGATGCTCCAAGCGTTTTCTTGACGGGGGTCACTCCATTTAAAAAGAAAATAAGAATCTCATAAATCTCAGCATTTATAATTGCCGGTTTCTTACGAAGAATGTTGTAATTTCTAAAAACAGTAATATCTTTTTATTTGGTGGTGATTATAAATGCCTGTTATTTCGTTTATTTGCAGGGGAATTTTGTTTGATAAAGAATGAGACAATTGCTATTACGCCCTGGTGCCGAAGAGTTGAACTACGAGATCCGGGGCATTGTCAAAAAGGCAAGAATGATTGAAAAGATGGGCTATGACATCACCTGGGAAAATATAGGTGACCCCATCCAAAAGAACAACACCATACCAGCCTGGATGAAGGCCATTGTCGGGGACCTGGTCAGCAAAGACCAAAGCTATGGCTATTCCGACTCCAAAGGAATGCTCGAGACCCGTGAATTTCTTGCGGCGATCAACAATAAAAGGGAAGGGGTAAAGATCACCGCAGACGATATACTGTTTTTTAATGGTTTGGGTGACGGTATCGCAAAGTTATATCAGTTCTTGATTCCAACTGCCCGTATCATCGGTCCCTCCCCAGCCTATTCTACGCACAGCTCTGCGGAGGCAGCCCATGCCAACACCAGTCCGATCACTTACATGCTGGATCCGGACAACAACTGGTATCCGGATATGGAAGATCTTTATAACAAAGTGAAGTACAATCCAGGTATCGTCGGAATCCTGATCATCAACCCGGACAACCCCACAGGAATGGTTTATCCAAGGGAAGTGCTGGAGAGATTCGTTTCTATTGCCAAAGAATTCAACCTGCTCTTGATCGCCGACGAAATCTACCAGAACATCACTTACAACGGCTACGAAGCCATTGCTTTGTCCGAAGTGTTGGGTGACCTTCCTGGAATTTCCATGAAGGGGATATCCAAAGAGTTCCCCTGGCCGGGCTCGCGTTGCGGATGGATGGAATTCTATAATAAAGAAAGTTCTAAGGAATTTAAGAAGCTTTGTACCACGCTGGAAAATGCCAAAATGATTGAGGTATGCGCTACAATGCTTCCGCAATTGGCGATACCGAAGATCATGAGTCATCCCGAATATGCTGCTTACCGGAAGGAGGCCAACGAACGCATCGGAAGGAGGAGCAGGATTATGGAGGAAACGTTAAGGGATGTAAGAGGCATAAAGTTTAACAAGACCAAAGGAGCGTTTTATAATACCATAATATTTGAAGATAATCTCCTTCATGCAGGCCAACATCTTCCCATAGATAATCCTGAAGTACAGGCGCTATTGGATGATTGGTTAAAAGAAAAGGAGATGCCCCACGATAAGCGCTTTGTTTATAACCTTCTGGCATCTGAGAAAATCTGCGTGGTACCTGTGAGTTCCTTCTGCTCTGACCTTCGTGGATTCAGGGTGACTTTACTGGAAGAGGACGAAGAAGTGTTTAGGCAGACCTTTGAAAGGCTGGCCGACAGCATAAGGTATTATTTGAAATCGCATATAAAAATAGAAGCTGCGGGAGTGAATTAAACTCATGCAGCTTCTCACGTGGTTTTCAAAGGATGCGGTGTAGTAGTTAATGTTCACGGATGTTTTCCAATTGGGTTTCTTCGATTTCTTCCTCTAATTGATCAGGCGGTATCGGTGTTTTGAGCAGATCATTGAGGTCCGGCTGGCCGGCATCTACCCAGGCGGTGTACCAGAAGTCGGCGGTCATCTTGATGGATCTTCTCATTTGCCGTTCTACCTGGCCATTCAGCATGTCTGAGTACGCTTTGGTGAACTCTCTGGAATAGGATTTTGTGCTAAGGTTACCCCGGTCAATAAAACTGTACTTTTTGTTCTCGCTGAATTTCAGGCTGAGTTCCCGCTCAAAACGGAGTACACTGTCCACCGCCTGATGGGCCTGAATAACCGCATTCCAGGCAGCCAACTGGGTGTTCTCGATATAGGTGGCTTTTCCCACGAAAAAATCATAATCGTCAGACAATAATTCCGGTATGCGGCTTTCCCAAAAACCATGGATCCCATGTTGGTCGGTGAGCTGGCCGTTATAGTTTTCGGTAGTATGCAGGGGCACATTGATATCGCCAATATAGTGGCCGAGATCAGCTGCAAGCCGTAAAATCGACTTTGTGTCCTTTCTTTCAAAGGCATCTGTCAGGTTCATCTTTACGTGGTGGACATTCCAGGGTCCTATCCCATAGGCGCGGAGCGTGTCCTCTCCATGGCTTTCCACTGCTTCGCCCCAATAACGCGGCAATTTGTAAATTGCGCTGTCACCGTAAACATCCGCATCGATAAAGTGTTTTTCTGCCTCTCCTTCGACTGCATATCTTCTCCTGTCCGGGTTGACAGCATTTTCCGTGATGAACTGGATGTTTTCCTTAAAGAAGCCCACCATTTCTATGGGGAGGGAAAAAACAGCCAGTCTGTTTATCCGCCTATGGGCGAAAAATCCCCAAGCCTTTAGCCCTTCGGTTCCCAAGAAAAGGATCAACAGCAACAAAAAAGTCTTTTTCATCATTGAATTTAAAGAATTAAAAACAAGGGATGAAATTATTTTTACTACATTTGTCCTCTATAGCGACCGAGGGTCGGGATATTTTGGAATTTTAAGGCTTTACATGGGTTTTGGTCTCAAATTCTTTTGTCTTTAAAAATAATTAGATTAAATTTGCACTCCATAATCCGGTAGGACTGTAAAAAACAAGTAAAATAGATATGGCAAATCATAAGTCAGCCCTTAAAAGAATTCGTTCCAACGAGGCAAAACGTTTAAGAAATCGATATCAAGCGAAAACAACCCGTACGTTTATCAAAAGACTGAAAGGTGCCACTGACAAGGTGGAGGCGCAAGAGCTTTATCAAAAAGTGTCTTCCATGATCGACAAATTGGCGAAGAACAATATTATTCACAAGAATAATGCAGCCAACAAAAAATCCAAATTGGCTAAATTTGTCAGCAGCATTGCTTAATAACATTTGCTTAAAAATATTGTAAGCCCCGCTCCAAACGCGGGGCTTTTTTTATTGCTTATTTTTTGATATTTTAGGACCATTATTTTTTTGCATATGGATAATTATCAATCAATTAGGATATCTTCTCTAGCAGAAGAAGATAGGCCGCGGGAAAAGCTTATTTTAAAAGGAAAGGCATCTCTCTCTGATGCGGAACTGATTGCCATACTCATTGGTTCGGGCACAAAATCCCTAAGTGCAGTAGACTTGTCAAAGTACATTCTCGGGAGTGTCGGCAACGATCTCGCTCAATTGGCAAAATTATCGGTAAAAGACCTCCAGCGTTTTAAAGGCATAGGGGAGGCCAAAGCCGTCAGTATTGTAAGTGCATTGGAACTGGGAAGACGCCGGAAAGTAGCGGAACCTCAAAGGAAGACGAAAATCACCTCCTCCTCGGATATTTTTGAACTGATGAAGCCTGAATTGCTGGATGAGTCTGTCGAGCATTTTTATGCGGTTTTTTTAAATAGAGCAAATATCGTCATCAAAAAGCAGGTCATCAGCCAAGGCGGTACCAGCGCCACGGTAGTCGATCCCAAACTCATTTTTAAATACGCCATGGACAATACGGCCAGTTATTTGATCCTTGTCCATAACCATCCCTCCGGAAACCTCAAACCCTCCCAAGCCGATATTCAATTGACACGGAGACTAGTGGAAGTGGGCAAAAATTTAGAGTTATTGGTGTTGGATCATGTGATATTCACGGATGTTGGTTATTTTAGCTTCGCAGATGAATCGATGATTTGAATTTAATGAACATTAAAAGAATACTTCTTGTGCTTGGTTCGGTGATCATCCTTGCCGCCGTCATTTATGCGATGTCAGGCGCTGAAACACCCGAACAATATATTGAGAGAATAGAGAAGGAGAGGGAACGTCAGTTCAAGTTTCTCAAATACAATCTTGAATCCCCGTTAACCGATGAGCAAAAGGATGCTTTAACCGCCCTGGACTATTATCCTGTGGACCCTGAGTATCGGGTAAGGGCAAGGTTGCTTCCGGTGGACCAAAGGGTTATGATACAGATTCCCATGACAGATGGAACCTTGGAACGCTACATTAAACAGGCTATTGCGGAATTTGAGCTACAGGGAAAAACACACCGGTTGCTTTTGTTGCAATCGGCCAACGAAGGGGATCCTAGAAATTACTTTCTGGCCTTTGCCGATGATACCAGCGGGGAAGAAACTTATGGAGGGGGCAGGTTTCTCGATGTGAGGAAAGACGGCCAAAACTCAATCACCATCGATTTTAACCTGGTGTACAATCCTTATTGTACTTATAATCCTGATTATGCCTGTCCTATTCCTCCAAAAGAAAATCTCCTGACAATACCTGTAAGGGCGGGGGAGAAAAATTACAAGGAATAACCTTTTTGCCATTGGCATTTCTCTTAAATTTGTTCTTTAATCATCCCGACTCAAAGAACAGTAAATTGCTTGATTAACTTTCCTCAAAGTATGGGAGAGGATCTTGTGCCATAATATTACAGCACAGGAGGACTTAAATTAAACAAAATGAAGATCTCAATAAACAGGCTTAAAAATTTTATCCCCTTTCAGGAATCTCCTGAGGAAATAGCGGCTTTATTGACTGCCTCTGGCTTGGAAGTGGAAGGTATCGACAAGTTTGAATCCATCCCCGGAAGCCTGGAGGGAATAGTGATAGGCCAGGTGCTGACCTGTGTTCCCCATCCAAACGCCGACAAATTGAGCCTCACTACTGTTGACGTAGGAGAAGAGACTGTTCCGATCGTGTGTGGCGCCCCTAATGTTGCTGCAGGGCAGAAGGTGGCCGTGGCATTGGTCGGGGCTACGCTTCATCCCCAACAGGGAGAACCTTTTGTGATCAAAAAAGCTAAGATAAGGGGAGAGGCTTCCCAAGGAATGATCTGTGCCGAAGATGAATTGGGTCTGGGGGATGGACATGATGGTATTATGGTTCTGGACACAGAGCTACCTAACGGTACTCCCGCCAATCAATATTTCAATGTAGTCACCGATCATGTGCTGGAAATTGGGCTTACACCTAACCGTTCAGACGCTGCCTCCCATCTGGGGGTGGCCAGGGACTTGAAAGCCTTGCTCAAGAAGGAGCTAAGCCTGCCCTCGGTAGAAGCGTTTGAGGTCGATAATCGCAGTAGGATCATTGAAGTGGAGGTGGAAAGCACCGCAGATTGCCCAAGGTATGCGGGATTGACCATTACGGGTGTGAAGGTAGGCCCATCGCCCGAGTGGCTACAGAACTTCTTGAAAGCTTTGGATCTCGAACCGATCAACAACATCGTGGACATAACCAACTTTGTTCTTCATGATCTGGGACAGCCGCTGCATGCTTTTGATGCGGACAAGATTGCCGATGACCGGTTGATTATCAAAAAGCTTTCCAAAGAAACGCCATTCGTGACCCTGGACGGGAAAGAAAGAAAGCTCTCCGGCGAAGAGTTGATGATATGTGATTCCAGAGGCGGGTTGTGTATTGCGGGGGTATTTGGTGGCCAAGATTCCGGTGTCAGTGAGAATACCACCACCATCTTTCTTGAAAGTGCTTATTTTTCTCCGCATATTATCCGTAAGGGCAGCCAGTTTCACGGGCTTAAAACCGACGCTTCATTCCGTTTTGAGAGAGGGACGGATCCGAATATGCCCGTGTTTGCTTTGAAACGGGCGGCGCTGTTGATTAGAGAAATAGCAGGGGGCGAAATTTCGTCTGATATAGTGGATGTATATCCCGATCCTGTGGCGGATTTCGAGATCAATGTTTCTTATAAGCATGTTCAAAGATTGATTGGGAAAACGCTGCCACAGGAGGAGATAAAGGATATCTTGGAAGGGTTGGAAATTAAAGTGGTCGAGGAGAAAGAGGAAGGTTTCAAGGCTGTCGTAAAGCCCTATCGTACCGATGTGACGAGGGAGGCGGATATTATTGAGGAGATCCTGAGGATCCACGGATTTGATAACATCCCGCTTTCGGAGGACTATCATTCCGATTACCTGGCCGATCATCCCGAAAAGGACAGTAACAAGCTCCAATACCGGGTTTCGGAAATATTGGCGGCAAAGGGGTTCAGTGAAATCATCACCAACTCCCTTACCAAGCCAAGCTACGTCGAAAAAGCGGGTTATCTCGATGCTACTGAAAACGTTGAGATCCTTAACAGCCTTAGCGAGGATCTGCGGGTGATGAGGCAGACCCTGCTCTTTACGGGGCTGGAGGTTTTATCCCATAACATCAATAGAAGGCAAAAGGATTTGATGTTTTTCGAATTCGGTACCACATATTTTAAAGAAGAAGGGGGATATAGAGAAGAAAAGCACCTATCTTTATTTCTGACTGGTAACAAGGCAGAGGAGAGTTGGCTGGAACCTTCAAAGCCCGTTGCCTTTCCTGACTTATATTCCGTAGTCGACAATTTGTTGCAGAAGCTTAACCTGGGGCAACCCACCATGGAAATTGTACATGAGGCACCCTTTGATTACGCCCTCAAAATCAGTTTCGGCAAAAAAGAAATCGGTAAAGTAGGCATGCTTTCTTCAGATATGGCCAAGCTTGCAGAGGTGAGGCAGGAAGTTTTGTTTGCCGAATTACGATGGGATACCTTGACCAAAATGGCTTCCGGGGTGAAGAAGTATACCGCATTGTCTAAGTTCCCGGAAGTGAGAAGGGATCTTTCTTTGGTGATAGACAGGCAGGTGACATTTGACAGAATAAGGGAAATTGCCATCAAAGCTGGGGGAAAACTCCTCCAGAGAATAAATGTATTTGACATGTATCAGGGAGATAAGATTGCGCCGGACAAAAAAGCCTATGCGCTTAGCTTTTATCTTCAGGACATTGAAAAGACCCTGACGGACAAAGTCATCGATAAGACCATGGGCAAGTTGATGCAGTCTTTTGAAAGTGAGGTTGGGGCTTTGATCAGAAAATAGAGATGATTCACGATGAACTTCAACGGTTGGAGAAGCTGGCAGGTCAGGTGACCCGCAAAATCCAGCAAATCGAGCAGGAAAACGCCGCTTTGAAACAGGAGCTTGCCGAGACCAAAGAGGTGGTCTTGCAAAAGGAGCAGTCGTTGGAACATTTTAAAAATCAAATTAAAATTAGTAAAATTGTAAACAACATACCGGTAGAGTATAAAGCATCTGCTGAATTGAAGGAAAGAATTGATAATTATATAAAGGAAATTGACAAGATAGTTGATTACCTGTCTGGATGAAATGGATACACTTTCGATAAAAATAAAAATCGGTGACCGGGATTATCCCATGAAAGTG
This sequence comes from Cyclobacteriaceae bacterium, assembly GCA_035307285.1. GTDB lineage: Bacteria > Bacteroidota > Bacteroidia > Cytophagales > Cyclobacteriaceae > DATGMS01. The sequence goes on along the minus strand of DATGMS010000399.1, from coordinate 5 downwards.
AAGGT
>DATGMS010000398.1:0-6330 GCA_035307285.1 Cyclobacteriaceae bacterium | reverse complement strand
TGTTTTTCCGTCTTGATCCTTAACTTCAAAGTCTGGTGCTTTTTGGCCGATTTCTAATGACATACTTTATTTCGTGATTTAGGAATAGCCAACGGCGGCTTATTTGTTCCATTAATTAGGGTTAATTTTCCTTTACATTTGGAAGGAAAGATAAACTGTAGTGCAAGTTTAAGAAATTATCATTTGATTTCTGTTATAAATTACGTTGATATACGTTCTCATTCCCTGCGTTATCGGTAACTTTTAACAAAATTTCTCCGCGGAATGGTTTGTTTTCTAATTTTTCGGACCAGATCACCGCCTGTTTATATTCATAGCGCATCAATATCCATTCGCCGTTGACATAGGCTTCATAACTGTTGATACCCGAAAGATTGTCTGCAATTGAAAAACGGATTTCATTGGCATTGACCCTGATGGGGTTTATCCTTGGCGGAACAGAATCTTCTGCAAGAACAAATGTTCCAAGGTTAACCGTCCGGAAACGTATATGGTTTCCTTCCCAAGTTCCTCCTAAATGCCTCCTGTAGCCATTGGCGTACTCCAGATAAGCTTGGGCGTATTCCTTATTGCCCGTAAAGTCGGTGGCATCCATAGTTATTTCTATGGCGCTTCTCAAATATTCCCCGGGGTCGTTTACCCGAATGGATGGTTTCCCGGGAAGACCCCGGCGCTGAACCCTCAAATACAGATCATCCAAAAGCGATTTCTCATCAAATTTAATGGTCGTCTTTCCGTCGGAGAACCAGAAGTGTTGCTGGAAAGGAATTTTTGATGTCACCTCCGGAAAAAGCATTTCTGTACATACATCGATGGAATCAGGAAGCCCATAGTCCAAATCCCAGAGATAGGTACGTCTGTTGCCTCCTTCATAGGCTAAGGGCATTTCCATGGCGAAGCCGTTCACGTAGAATTTGGCCAGTGTTCCAATGTCGGAAGGAGCGGCATTGACTACCATTACATTTCTATCATAAGAGAAAGTCTCCCTTCCGCCTGTGTTATTGGAGCCGTTTATACTACTTAAAGCAGGTTTGCCGATAAAGTTGATTTTTAACCGGGTTTTGTTTTCGTAAACATCTTGCAGAACTATGCTAACCTGCTTTTGCTCTCCAGGTGCCGCTTCGATTGACCCGCTTAAAGGCTTGTCAGGTTGATAGAAGTGGAAAAGGTTGTTGTGTTTTTTATAAAGGCGGGTGAAGCTGTTGCTATAGGTGTGGCTCAGCAAAAACCGGCTTAAATCAAAATCAACCCGATCGACATCAATCTTAAAAGTCATACTATCGTCTTCATAAATCTCAAACACCGGGAACCCATTGGGATTGTACATATCGTCCAGCTTGTCAAATCCCCTGACTTCTATCCCGACTTTGCCGCTGATTTCAATAGGCTGGTTGACATAGAAGCTCTGTCCGTCATAGTTTACGGAAAATTCTGTTCTTGAGAATTTCCCGTTTACCCGGCTATTGATTTCAAGAGGAGTAATGGCAACTTTAGTTACAGTAGGAGGGGTATTGTCAATAATTTCTGAAAAACCGAACTTCAATGGATCTATGGCCCTATCAAGAGAATCCCGAATTTCGAAATGCAGATGCGGACCGGCAGAGCTTCCGGTATTTCCGGAATAAGCGATCACATCCCCTTTTTTCACCGGAAGTGTGTTTTCATCTAAATAGACTTCCAGCTCATTTTTCTGCTCTTTGTACATTTCTTGGCGGATATACGTGGCGATTTCCGGGGCAAATTCCCGGAGATGTGCATATACCGTAATCTGCCCATTGGGATGTCGTAAGTATAGGATGTTGCCATAGCCAAAGGAGGAAATCTTCATCCGCTGTACAAAGCCATCCGCAGCTGCATAAACCGGCAATCCCTGTCTTCCGTCGGTTTTGATGTCAAGACCGGTGTGGAAGTGGTTAGGACGGATTTCGCTCATATTTCCAGCAAGAAAATTTCTCTCTCCCGGTTTAATAGGGAAAAGGTAGTAACCCTGTTCTATCTGGGAATAAGAAGGGCTGGACCATGATAGTATTAATAAAAAAACAACAAAACACTTACTTAACTTCAAATTCCAGGAGTTTTTGATCTTCAATAAAAGCTTCAAGTCTATCCCCAATGTTTACTTTGCCTACGCCGGCGGGCGTGCCCGTAAAGATGAGATCACCTTTTTTCAACGTAAAAAACTGGGAAACATATTCAATGATCACTCCAAAATCAAATAACATCAATGAGGTATTACCTTTTTGACGCAGTTCGCCATTAATGTTCAAGTGAAAATTAATGTCTTGAAGATCGGAAAATTCACTTTTCGGAAGAAATCCTCCGATGGGAGCAGAACCGTTAAAAGCTTTTGCGATTTCCCAAGGCAAGCCTTTTTCTTTGCATCGCTGCTGAAGATCTCGGGCGGTAAAGTCTATTCCTATGCCTATCTCTTCATAGTATTGATGGGCGAAGGCCTTTTTGATGTATTTTCCGTTTTTGGAGATTTTCAGCACCAGTTCCACCTCATGATGGATATCTTCGGAAAAATCGGGATGATAAAAAGGTTCGTTATTTTTAAGCACGGCGGTTTCCGGCTTTAGGAAAACGACAGGGGAGGAAGGCTTTTCGTTTTTCAGCTCCTCGATGTGGGCGGCATAGTTTCTGCCGATGGCGATTATTTTCATAATTAGGTCAAGTTGATGGAAAACAAGGACAGTCGATGAGCATGAGCGCATCGCTACGGACTTTCCCTTCCACAAAGAAACCAGATTCGGGGAATTAAAAAAACATTTTTTAGAGGTAGGTAGATTGTGGGGCCGAGAGACGGGTAAATATCGATGGTCAGCCGGAAGTTTTGTAACGGGCGCAATTAATGATATAGCCAATTGATTGGCTCCAGACCGCTCCTCATCATCGGTAGAATAGACAATTACTTGGTCATTTTTGGTAAGTATCATTTAGCATCCAAAGTATTAACCACTAAAGGTCCCGAGTTTCCCGGCTTTTCGAACGCACTAAGTGAAAAGCTCGCTAAAATTAGGAGTAACATATTGTTATTCAGTAATTAATGATTAAATTGATAAGCCTGTCGGTTGAGTGGGTAAATCTGGGGGACAACTTATTTTGTCTTTGTTCCGAAGCTTTTTTGGTCGTTAAAAAATTCTTTGCTGCCATGAAATATTCAACAATGATGCCAGTGTTGTTTATTTTCTGCTTCCCCGGTGGGCTGCTTTGCCAAACTATTCAAACAGATGTTTATGGAAAAATAAGCGACGCGGATTCCAATGGTATTGCCTATGCGAATGTGCTGTTGCTGAATGAGCGGGATTCGATTTTGGTGGAAGGGGCGGTTACGGATGAATTGGGGGGATTTGTATTTACAGGCATAGCTAAGGGAACATATCGCATTGAGTCTTCAAGGGTGGGTTATCTAAGATCCTATTCGCAGCCGATCATCGTATCAGATGAAGGAAAGTTGATCCTAAGCCCTATTGTTTTGTTATTAAATGAGCTTGAGGAAGTCACCGTCAAGGGCGACAAGCCCCTATACGAGATGGCCGTGGGCAAAATGATTATCAATGTGCAAAGCAGTGTTACTTCAACCGGCCTTTCTGTCATCGATATACTCGAGCGGTCACCTGGAATTACAGTGAACCGACAAAACAACTCATTTTCCGTAGGAGGGAAGGATGGGGTTATTGTTCTAATGAACGGCAAACGAAACAGGATGCCGGTAGAAGGCCTCTACCAAATGTTAGCGGGCATGAGTGCTTCTAATATAGAAAAAATAGAGGTGATGACGGTTCCGCCTGCCAATTATGATGCGGACGGGGATGCGGGCTTAATCAATATCGTGCTGCAAAGAGGAGGAGAAGGTATCGGCACCCATGCGAGACTCACGACCGGTCTGAGTTATGGCACTGATCCGCATGGCAATTTTACCTTAGGCTTAAACCATCAAGGCCAAAAGATTAGCTGGTATGGTGACTATTCAATTAATGTGATTGTCCGGGACGAAATTTGGGAGAGCTATAGAGCGAGTAGCAATGACCGGGAGTCGCTTGCCACCTTCAACAACACCGACCGCAATGTAGATCGAACTGTCCATAATTACCAGCTTGGATTTGATTACGCCATAAGTCCGACCTTGATGTGGAGCGGTCTGGTGAGCGGGTATAGCAACCTGTTCAGGTTAAATGCTCCCGCTATCGCCTCTTATGACTATTCCATTTCACCCGATACCCTTGTTGAGCTAACAATGTCTGAGCGAAATTTATGGAAGCATCAAATGGGCAATCTTAATCTCCGGTACGCCTTGCCTAAACAGGTAATAAACTTAAATCTGGACTATCTCACTTATCGGAGCACCGCTCCTTCTAATTATCATGACAATTACTATTCTGAATTGGGATCATTTATCCGGGAGGAGGAAAGCAGGATTGCCAAGAACACGCCCATTAACCTCTGGGTGGCAAAAGTGGATCACTCCGTCAACTGGGGAAGGTCCTCGGTGCTTGAATCCGGTATCAAAGGTACTTTTTCAAAACTGACCAATGAGGTAGTGTATGAGTTTAAACAAGGAAGTTCCTGGGTACGAGACCCAAGCTTAAGCAATTATTCCGTCCTTGAAGAAGATATATTAGCCACGTATTCATCCATAAAAATAGAGCCTGATTCCAATACCATAATCAATGCCGGTATCCGCTATGAATATTCCTTGACTGACTTGACGTCTGCAGAACACGGTCAGTTGGTGGACAGGAAATACGGAGAATTTTTCCCATCCTTCTTTATTTGGAGACGGCTCAAATCCTCCGATCATGCCGTTCAAGTTTCATACGGTAGGAGAATCACCCGCCCTAGCTTTAACCAAATGGCTCCGTATGTGATATTTATAGATCCTTACACATTTTTTGCAGGAAACGTAACTATCGTTCCTACCTTTACCCATAGCGTCAAGGTTGATTATTCTATCAAAAGCTTTATGTTCTCTTTGCAATACAGCAGCGACAAAGATTTAATCTTACGCCATCAGCCTCACATGACACCGGATTCTGATATCCTCACGTTCATCGCCGACAATATCGATAGCCGCAAAACCCTATCGGCCTCCCTTACATTTCCACTTAAACTGAGAGATTGGTGGGAGTTTCAAAGCAGCCTTACAACGAATGTACAGTCCGTTAACTCTGAGTTGAATGAAGAATTTTACAAGGTAAAACTTTATGGGATTCAATATAATATGAGCCATACCTTTCAACTCCCTCAGAATTACAAACTGGAGTTTGTAGGATTCTATGCATCTCCCACGACCAACGGTTACTTCAATTGGAAAGCCATGGGAGCAGTGAATATTGGTATGCAAAAAGAGTTTGACAGCGGTGGGATACTTAGGGTTAACTGTAAGGATATTTTTCAAACCAATCAGCTAAGATGGAAGTCCTACGACGGAACAGATATATATATATCAGGCAGGATGAGGACAGATCCTCGGACCTTGTCGGTAACCTACATCCGGGAATTGGGAAACAGTAAGATTAAAGATGCTAGAAAGCGCACCGTTGGTTCTGAGGAGGAGCAACGACGGGTAAGTAATTAGTCCTGCCTACTAGAGGAGCCGTCCGTCAAATTCCGCCCCCTCAACCACAAGGCAAAGTAGGAGGCAGCTATTCTTGAAAACGCACCACTGAGTAATATACATTTTCCTTCACCTATTGAAAGGATACTCATTGATCCAGTTGAAGCCGCGGCGCAGTAATGCGTATTCGCTTTTACTTTTTCTCGTGCCGTTCAGCTGATATTTCTTCTTGCCTAAATCTCCCTTTATCGTGAAGGAATCTGGTCCCTCCAAAATCTCCACAGTGTATAGGCTCTCTTCATCCCCGTATTTATAGACATCCAACTTTCCGCCTTCATGGATCTCTTTGATCTGGTAATACTCTGGTTCGTTAGTTTGATTATATGCTGCAAAGCTCTTGTTGGTGCTAATCTTATTTCGGCCAATTGGCCATAGTTAACCATTTAAACTTACGCTTCACATTAGATTCTGCGTGATCCACCAAGTATTGCCATGCGGATCTTTTACGCCGCTCGTCCTGCCATAATCTTTGTTTTCGACGGGCATGATTACCGTGGCACCTTGGTCAATGGCTTTCCGAAAAGTATCGTCTGCATTTTCCACATTAATGTATAGACCCGCATTTTGGGTAGTCCAATCCTCATTACTTTGTCCCATCATAATGGTGGATCCACCGATCTGGATTTCCCCATGCATGATGCTGCCATCGTCATTCTTGTAGACGGCCAATTCCACGGCACCAAAAACCTCTTTAGCAAAATTTATAAATGCCG
>DATGMS010000397.1:0-4662 GCA_035307285.1 Cyclobacteriaceae bacterium | reverse complement strand
ATGTCCCGGAATTGGTGGTGGCGGTTTGCGGCGTTAAAGAGGATCAACAGGCTGTCGTATTCTTCTCTGTCCAACGAAAAATGGGTTTGCAATTCATTACGCATAGAATCAGAACGGATCACCTCCAAATAATCAAGTTGGGAAGCCCTAAGCTCTTCAGCTTTGCGGTATCTTCTTTTATCTTTTTCGGATTTTGAAAAAAAAGAAATTGGCCCAGCCATGGCTACTCCTGGCCTGTAATCTTCGGTGGCACCTACGCCAACATGACCCGGACGTATGGGGATATAATTAGGATCAACTTCATTGATGCCATGAAGCTTGATGGTGGTGTTTTCGTTTTTTTCCATAACATACACTTCCGGTAATTCTATGGCATCAAATTCCATATACACCACCCAAGGATCCTGCGCGGGTTCGGTCAATACTATGGTTTTGGAATGGAAATTCTTTAGGCTAAAGATTAAGGTGTCCCCATCTGCTGCTAAAATTTCAAATCCCCCCGCATGATCCGTATAGGTGAATTTATCCGAGCGGGTATTCAGTACCTTTACCCAAGCGATACCCGATTCTCCTTTCGCATCAAGAACTTTTCCCGGTATGGATTACGAAAAGCACCAGCTTCCAGTAAGCATCCATAACGCGATGAAGAATTGAATTTTTGACAATGGGTTTTGATGCATAGGTGAATTAGCCCAGCTGGGGATGTGTTATAGATTCCCCAGGGTTATATGATAGAGCTTCTTTTGTTATTCGGTTCCCACCACCATTTTGAAGCCTTCGCCATGGATGGTGATGATTTGAACCTTTGGATCATCTTTAAGCAGTTTGCGAACCTTGCTTAGGTACACATCCATGCTTCTTGCGTTGAAATAGCTGTCATCTCCCCATATCTGTTTTAGGGCTTGGGATCTCCCGACGTTCTTGTTGAGCTCGGATGCGAGCAATCTTAACAGCTCGTTCTCTTTGGAAGTCAGTTTGTTCTTGCCTTGCGGTCCTTCAAGGATTTGTTGATCATAATGAAGGACAAAATCACCGAAGTTATAGCTCTTTAAGACGGTAACTTCCTCATTCTTCATCGTTCTCCGTAAGATGGCGGTGATTCTGAGAAGCAATTCTTCCATACTGAAGGGCTTGGTGACATAATCATCCGCTCCTATTCGCAAGCCTTCGATGACATCGTCCTTGAGGTTCTTTGCTGTGAGATAAATGATGGGTAGATCTTCTTCTACTTTCTTGATTTCTTTGCCTAGCGTAAACCCGTCCTTTTTGGGCATCATAATATCCAAAATGCACAAGTCAAAGGAACCTTTTTTAAATTTGGCCCAGCCTTCCTCCCCATCCCTGCACAAGGTCGTATTGTACCCTTTCATGGTCAGGTATTCCTGGAGAATATCCCCAAGGTTAGGGTCATCCTCTACAACTAAAAGTTTTGCTTTATACATGTTTTTTGGGGATATGAATGATAAAATTACTTCCTTTTTCTATTTCACTTTCGACATGAATTTTGCCATGGTGCGCTTCCACCATAGTTTTTACATAGGCCAATCCTAACCCGAATCCCTTGACATCATGGATATTTCCTGTGGGTACCCTGTAAAATTTATCAAAGATTTTTTTCAGGGTTTCCTTGGTCATGCCTATCCCAGTGTCTTTGACGGATATGATGATCTCATCGTCTGTATCCTGCGCATCAATGATGATCCTAGGGGCTTCCCTTGAATATTTGTTGGCATTGTCAAGCAGGTTATTGATGATATTGGACAGATGGAAAAAATCCCCTTCAATATAGGGATCATCGATATTTATTCGCACATCCATCGACCCGCCGCGCTTTTCGACCAGCAGCTCAAAATGAGCTTGGGCACCTCGGATCAAATCGATGATATTAATGGTTTCGAGTTTTAATTTGAGTTCTTTTTTGTCTAGGGCAGCGGCTTGTAGTACCTTTTCTACCTGCTCGCCGAGCCGGTTGTTTTCATCTTTAATGATGCCGATATACCGAGTTCTAAATGCCCCTTGATTGGCGAGTTCCGGGTCCTGCAAGGCCTCCACTGCCAAGCTTACCGTTGCAATAGGCGTCTTGAACTCGTGGGTCATGTTGTTGATAAAGTCATTCTTGATTTCTGACAGTTGTTTTTGCCTGATAATGACTTTGATAGCATATACAAAACAGAGAATAATAATGGCTAAAAATAAAAGAGAACTTAACAAGGGTAACCAAACCTGCTGAAGAAGATAACCGTTTTTGTTGGGGAAATTGATAATCATGTAATTGTCATTGCCCAAAAGGTCACTTGGGAATAATTCCGCTTGGATCCCCATTTGCCTCAAATTCTCCGGCCTTTTTAAGGGGCCTATTTCAATGACGGCATCATGTTCGTCCAAAATGGCCAAATCAAAATCCTGATCAACACCCCGGTTCATCAATTGGGCGGAAATCTCTCTCCTTACCTGGGCCGTGTCCAGCCGAGACAAGATGTATTGGGTACCCTCTTTAAGCAATTGGTTCATGACCACCTCCACCAATCCAATCTTCATGTTGGCCTTTACAATGGTTTCCGCAACATCCCTGGAAACATTATAGGTCTCCTCGATGTAATTTTGACGGTCCAAAGCATAATTTCTTCCCCTTGCAAAACTATCCTGCTGATTGATGTATTCCAGATGTCTTTCCTTTTCCTCCAACAGTATTGCCATCTCATCAGGAGTAAACAGGGAAGAGGCTACGGAGGTAGGCATCAAAAAATACTTCTCGATTTCCTTGATGTTGTCAGTAGGACCATCCTTTGAGGCAATCAATCTTTTGAACGTTTGGGAAAACTGGGGCATGGGCTGGTTGAACATGGAATCAACCATGGAGGGGCGTGCGATCACCTGCCGTCTCCTTACCTGAAGTTGAATGGGCTCTATTTTTTCGAAAAGGGATTCCTGCAGTATCGTATCCTTTGCAAGGGATTGAAGGATGATGTCACTGGTCTCCCCTTTTTCCAGTTTCTCAATGGTAGCTGACAAGGATTGGTAGACGTTTTGTTCAAAACGTTCCTGGTTGATCTTTAATGCATTGTACACCCAATAGAATTGAAAGCCTACCAACCCTATGCAGGCGGTGGACATCAATATGATTATTATTTTCATCTGGGTTTTCGACATTCTACAAATTTAAGCCTTAATAGCCAGAGGTCTTGCTGCTTAACATTTTTTAACTTGTTCCACTGATCATTACAGTTTTAAGCCGAATCAAGTTCCTTAAGGACCTTTGGGGAAAAAGAACTTCAAATTCAACATTCACGCTTCCTCAAAAAAAGAGGCAGGATAGGGCAGGATACTTCTTAAGCAATAATGCACTTATTTGAGAGCAACTAATAGGGAGGTTTTGTTTTTAATTAAAACATGATGTAGTTACATTCATCTGATAAATGTCCAAATTTTAAAACTTAAGATTAATCAATCGTCATAATGAACAAATTCACTTTAGCTCTGACCGCATTAGGCAGCTCGGCCTTATTGTCCTTCCAGTCTCCTCCTATAAAGTTTAAAAAGCAACTGATAGCCACTGAAAGTACCGAATCCGTGGGTGTTTTTGATGTCAATGGGGACGGGGTATTGGATATCGTGTCAGGAAGTTTCTGGTACGAAGGGCCAGAATATAAAAAGCGAACCCTGATCGGTCAGGCCAAACGGGTGAATGAATATTTTGACGACTTTTCGACTATCCCTATGGATGTTAATGGGGATGGGCGAATGGATTTTGTCACAGGAGGTTGGTTTAATGGAGCATTGGTTTGGAAAGAAAACCCGGGAGACAACAAAGAATGGACAGAACATGAAATCGGCGAGACAGGAAATATAGAAACTTCCAGAGCCTGGGATGTTGATGGCGATGGGACAGATGAGATTGTCCCTAATACGCCTAATCATCCGTTGGCCTACTATAAATTAACACGCGACGCTGAGGGTAAGGGTTCCGGTGAATTCACCCGGATCCAGATTGCTGAAAAGCAAGGCCACGGATTGGGTTTTGGAGATATCAACGGAGATGGCCGGGGAGATTTTGTCGTTCCGGGAGGATGGTTGGAGGCACCGAATGATCCGGAAAAGGGCGAGTGGAAATTCCATGCTGCATTTGATCTCCAACATGCGAGCGTACCAATAATCGTTGCAGACGTCAACAAGGACGGGATGAATGACCTGATCGTTGGTAAGGGCCATGACTATGGACTTGACTGGTATGAGCAGGTAAAAGAAGGAGACAAAATCACCTTTGTCCGGCATCCCATTGACCCCTTTCAATCCCAGTACCACACGATGGAGTGGGTGGACATCGACGATGACGGGGAAATGGAACTGGTTACCGGAAAGCGTTATCGTGCCCATAATGGAGCGGATCCGGGGGCGGATGATTTTCTCGGACTTTATTATTTCAAATGGAACGGTGAATCTTTCACTAAAAATATCATTAGTTATGGGCCATTTGGAGAAGGCAAAGGGGCCGGGATATACTTCTCTGTTGCGGACTTAAATGGCTCCGGACGAAAAGATGTAATTGTAGCGGGTAAAGACGGATTGTACGTCTTTCATAACTTAGGAAATGAATAGATCCGACAGCATCATGTTGCATGTACCTAGAGAACTAATGATAATACGCCGTTCAGCATCAAGGGA
>DATGMS010000396.1:0-7689 GCA_035307285.1 Cyclobacteriaceae bacterium | reverse complement strand
AACGGTTTTCTGATTACCACGATGTCAGATGATAGTTATGCGGCAGAAAAGCTTATTCTGGCTACGGGAGTTAGAGATTTACTACCCGACATCAAAGGCTTTGCTGCATGCTGGGGCATTTCGGTCGTCCATTGTCCTTACTGCCATGGTTATGAATTCCGTCACCGAAAAACCGGTATATTGGCCAATGCTGATAAGGCCTTTCACCTGGCTTCCTTGGTGAACAATCTGACCGATGACCTTCATATATTAGCGACGAACAGAGCGGATTTTGATCCTGAACAACTGGCCAAACTGGAAAAACATGGCATACGTATTAAAGAGTCGGAAATCAAAGAAATAGAACATGAACAGGGAGTAATGAAGAGCATACTTTTTAAGGATGGAAGTCGGGAAAGCTTCGACGCGTTATACGCCGCTGTTCCTTTTGCCCAACATACAGACATCCCCCATTCTTTGGGCTGTGAAATGACAGAACATGGCTATGTTAAAGTTGACAGCTTTCAAAGAACGAACATCCCTGGAGTATTTGCCTGTGGCGACAACTCCTCTATGATGCGCTCTGTAGCTAATGCAGTGAGTAGTGGCAACCTAGCCGGCGCTGTTGTGAACAAGGTGCTGACAGACGAACGGTTCTAACCAAAAAAACGATTTAGACGCATAAATCATACATCTAAATCGTGAGGCATTGACTGTAGCCACCATGTCCTACTAAACTGGTTCAGCCTGCTCATTAATCTCTGGATCATATCCTGCCCGCCATTTTGCATGTTTGGATGGTTGAATAGGATGCCCATAATTTCGGGCATAAACCTTGGTAAATTCGGCCCCAAAAAATAAAATGAGACAGGTATAGTTCACCCAAAGCATGATTAATATTATCGTTCCCGCTGCGCCAAAGCTGGATCCCGGATCTGCGAACCCGAAATATATGCCCAAAAGCGTCTTGCCTATAGAAAATAATAAAGAAGTGACAATAGCACCGATCCAGACAGATTTCCACTTGATCTCCACATCGGGCAAAACTTTAAACATTACCGCAAAAAGCAAAGCTACAATCCCCATACTTAACAGGAAATTCACAATCTCAATGACGATATACATATTCTCTCCTAAATTCCGGGTTATAAAACCGCTGATGCCGGAAATCAAAGATGAGAGGATTAAAGATATCAAGAGCAAAAACGCAATAACCAATATAAGTCCTAAAGAACTGGCTCGATCCACCAGAAGCTTTTTGATGTTGTTGTCCGGCGCTGCCTCCACGTCCCAAAGGTAGTTGAGCGATTTTTGCAGTTGGAAAAAAAGTGTAGTAGCACCTATCAACAAGGCGACTATACCCACAATCTTCATAAACCATGCTGAATCCTCCACTGCGGACTCCTGTACAATATCCTCCACACTTTCCGCTGCCTCTCCCCCCATTATAGCCGCAATTTGATTGTTTACCTCCCCCTTTACCAGCTCTTCGCCAAAGAAAAATCCCGCTGCCCAGATGATGATGATTAACAAACCTGGAATGGAAAATATGGCGTAATAGGAGATAACGGCGCTTTCTCTAAAGGGATCTGCAGCCATCCACTTTTTTGCGGTTTCCAAAAGTATTTTCGGAATGTGTTTAACTTTAAATTTTTCCATAGTCGGTTTTCTGATCAGTTCAAAGGTTCAACGGCTAGAAAAACAATTTTTAAGCCATTGTGACATTTTCCCCGATTTGAACTTGCAAAACCCTCCCTTTGATTGAAATGATCACCATCCCTCCTTCTCAAGTACGTTATTTGCTTGTAACAATTTTTTTATATTCAATCGTAGTACTCATGGACACAAGAACAGAATTAAAAGTTTTGATGGAGAGGTTTCGGGGAACCGACCTTGACGGATTAGATATCTTAATATCCATTGCCATAGACTTAAGTTATACAGGAGATCATCAGGCTGAAAAATTCTGGGAAAAACTTCATCCTTCGCTTTGGGAGCAGACGCAAAGCCCTTGGGTCATCCTAAAGACGGTATCCGTGGAAAGATTGAAAGCGTTTCTGGCCGACCCGAATATCAGGGCCGATCTAAAAAAATTTCAAGCAGAAAACCAGAGCCATCATCAGTCCTGGTTTGAGGGAAAATATCCCCACACTCCAATAAAGAACGTGGTTTATTTTTGCATGGAGTTCATGTTAAGCGAATCGCTGCCTATCTATTCGGGAGGTTTGGGAAATGTGGCCGGAGACCAACTCAAAGCCGCCAATGATTTAGGAATTCCAGTGACCGGAATTGGTCTTCTTTATCAACAAGGATATTTCCGTCAGGTTATCCGTCCGGACGGCAGCCAACAGGCCCTCTATCCCTATAATGATCCCGACCAGCTTCCCATTGTCCCGTATCGAAAAGAAGGTGGCGAGTGGCTTAGGCTTCAAGTTGATCTTCCCGGCTATTCCCTATGGTTGAGGGTATGGGAGGCGCGGATAGGAAAAGTTAGGCTACTGCTTTTAGACAGCAATGATGCCGCCAACTATCCTGCTCACCGAAGTATCACCAGCGAGCTCTACGGAGGAGGTAAAGAGCTTCGTCTGCAGCAGGAAATGATTTTGGGAATCTGTGGCTGGAGGCTTCTGGAAGAAGTTGGAATCGATCCTGAGGTTTGCCATCTAAATGAAGGGCATTCTGCTTTTGCTATACTAGAGCGGGCCAAATCCTTGATGAACAAAAGGGGAATAGGTTTTTGGGAGGCCTTATCTATAACCCGTGTCGGAAATCTTTTTACGACCCACACGGCAGTAGCTGCCGGATTCGACCTATTCGAACCGCAGTTGATGGCTACTTACTTTTCTAACTATGCCGCCAAACTGGGATTGTCCTTTGAGGAATTCATGTCCTTGGGCAGGCTAGATCCAGCGGATCAACATGAACCCTTCAACATGGCCTATCTCTCCATTAAAGGTTCAGGGGCAGTGAATGCCGTCAGTCACTTACATGGTGAGGTCAGCCGCAACTTGTTTCAACCTCTTTTCCCCCGATGGCCCAGCTCGGAAGTGCCCATAGGCCATGTCACCAATGGCGTACACATGAGAAGCTGGGCATCCGAAGCGGCAGTAGAATTATGGAGGCAGGTATTTGGAGAGGCTCCCTGGAAGGGCAAAAATGAGGACTCGGGTGAAAAAATTGTGGATATTCCTGATAAAGCACTCTGGGATCTTCGGAACCAATCCAGAAAATCGTTTATCGAATCAATCCGAACAAGATGTCCCTCAAATTTGGCGGCAGCCGGAGCAACCGCCGAACAAGTGGAACATTCCAGGACTATATTCGATCCTGAAGCATTGACCATAGGATTTGCACGGCGATTTGCCACCTACAAAAGACCCAACTTGCTGCTGCGCGATAAGGAAAGGCTCTTACGACTACTCAAGAACTCCTTCAAACCCGTCCAACTGGTCATCGCGGGTAAAGCTCACCCCGCCGACCATCAAGGCCAAGCCATGATCAAGGAATGGGTGGAATTTAGCAGAAGGACGGATGCTCGGGACCATGTGTTTTTTCTAAGTGATTATGACATGAATCTGGCCAGGAGAATGGTTAAGGGTGTGGATGTATGGCTCAACAACCCCCGTCGTCCCTGGGAAGCTTCTGGAACAAGCGGTATGAAGGTACTGGTAAACGGAGGATTAAACCTCTCGGAGCTTGACGGATGGTGGGCGGAAGCCTACGAACCAAGTATAGGCTGGGCCATCGGTGACGGAAAGGAACATGCCGATGATGCATCTTTGGATGCCATGGAAGCTGAGCAGCTTTATCAAGTCCTGGAGAATGAGGTGATTCCATCCTTTTATAACCGCGATGCCCAAGGACTACCCCTCAAATGGATACAGATGATCAAACAAAGCATGGCCAAGCTGACCCCACGTTTTTCTGCATCCCGAACAGTCATTGAATATACCGAGAAATACTACCTTCCCGCAGCCCTTGCTTTCCAAAAGCGCCTTTCCGGCCCTACAGAAAACGGGCTAGCTGCTTTACATGAAAAACTCCAGGAAGGCTGGCCAAATCTTTCAGTAAAGGAAGTGCATGTCGAATCCAAGGGAACCGGTCACCGTTTCACCGCAGAGATCCACCTATCTCCTCTCCATCCGCAGCAGGTGCAGGTGGAGCTGTTTGCCGAGGGGATCAGCAGCCCTTTACCCACCCGCATACTGATGGAATCGACAAATCAGGGAACAGGAGGAATGGGAACTTATATTTATCAAGCTGAGGTGGATGGCAACAGGGGTATATCGGATTACACCATACGAATCCTTCCCTATGCAGAAGGTCTTATGGTTCCCCTGGAGACAAACCTGATTTATTGGCAGAGGTAGCCTTTCCTTAAAATGAGTTTCATGACTGTCCGAGGCAAGCAGGTACAACAAACAAGGAGAAACAAATAGGAAATTAAAACAAGGAGAGCACGCCGGCGCCTTTGCAGATATCTTGCACCCTTCGCTTGACACCCCTTCAACGTCTCATTTTCCCATCCTCCTAAAAGTCAGATTTACCCTCGGTGTGTTGATTTTTTTCGTAGGCGGCAACCGGTGGAGCCAATGCTTTTGTGTCACATCTTTCATTACCAAGAGGCTGCCGTGATCGAGCACAAGGCTGACTGTTTCCGCCGTTTCTTTGTGTTTAAATGCAAATTTTCTCTCCGCCCCCAAACTCAATGACCCTATGGCGGCATTTTCCATGAGGTCTTTCTCCCCATCGCTATGCCAAGCCATGCCCTCGCTTCCGTCATGATACAGGTTGAGCAGGCAGGAATTATATTGTTCACCACTTTTTTCTTCTACCATTGCTTTAAGGGAAAGTAACTCTTTCGTCCATGGCAAAGCAGTTTTCGTACGACGGGAATAGGTATATTCATAAGGCCGGTCTCCGTACCAGGCCACCTTCCTTTTGGTGGTCAAAAGCTTCCCAAACATCAAGGCTTCATCATGTTCCCATCGAATCTGATCAAGCAGATATTCTCTATAGAATGCTGCCTCTTGTGCCGACATGATGATCCCATAATAATGGACGGTGCCGTCATAGGGCAATATATTCCTATCTGAACGAGTAAAAAGATCCATAACTTATGCTTTAGTGTATGTGGCCCCTTCCCTGATGCGCGAGCTCATTTTGTGCAGCTTCCCAGCCTATCATTGCCCTTTTTCTAGCTATGCCCCACATATAGCCGCCCAACGCTCCACTGGACTGGATCACCCTGTGACAGGGGATCAAAAAGGCAACAGGATTGTTTCCAATGGCCGTTCCTACAGCTCTGGAAGCTAGTGGACTTCCGACATGCTTCGCAATACGGCCGTAGGTAGAAAGTCCTCCCATTGGGATTTTCAACAAAGTCTCCCATACCTTCAACTGAAAAGGTGTGCCTTTTAGGTGCAGTTTTACTTGTTTTATCTGGCTCCAATCGCCCCGAAAGATGGACAGAGCATCCTGCTGAAAGATGTCCTGACGTCTCTCTAGTCTGGCTTCGGGAAATTTACTGGCCAAGGCATCCATCCCCAGCTCTTCCTCTTCCGCAAAGGCCATGTAGCAAATACCTTTCCCGGTGGATGCAACCAGCAGGTCACCAAATGGGCTTGCTTCTAAACTATAATTAATAATAAGGTTTCTACCTCCGTTCTTAAATTCGGCAGGAGTCATCCCTTCAATATTGACAAACAGGTCGTGTAACCTGCCCGTACCGGAAAGACCCGTCTCATGCGCCGTGTCAAACAACGTAGCCCTATCATCTTTAAGCATCCGTTTGGCATGTTCGATGCTGATGTATTGCAGGAATTTTTTCGGGCTGGTGCCTGCCCATTCTGTAAACAACCTTTGAAAGTGGTAAGGGCTTAATTGGATTTTTTCTGCCACTGCCTCAAGTGAAGGCTGAGATTTAAAATGCTGCTTGAGATACTCAATTGCTTCTGCTATTCGGTGATAGTTGACATGCTGCGTGTCCATCCTATACTTTTTTTTATTTAAACAAAGATAGTGAGAAGGGACTGTCCCTGAAACCCGAATCTTGCTCATAAATCAATTCGGCCGGTCAGCGTGTCGCTCCGGGGTTCCATCACACCTTGCTCGAGGCTGAAATCCTCCGATCCTTTGTCTATCTTTGCCCCGCTGTTATGACAACGACTCAGAAAAACCACAAACCAACGATTCGCGCCTGGGCAATGTTCGATTGGGCCAATTCCGCCTATAATCTGGTGATTACCTCCACTATTTTCCCCGCCTATTATACCATTATTACCTATACGGAAGAAAATAAGGATCAGGTGGATTTCTTCGGGATCAAAGTAGTGAATACCGCCTTAGCCAATTTCTCACTTTCATTTGCCTATTTATTAATGGCGCTGGCTTTACCCCTACTCTCTGCTATTGCGGATCTGAAAGGGAACAGAAAAACATTTATGAAAGGCTTTACCTATCTGGGCGCCTTCGCCTGTATGGGCCTGTTCTTTTTCAAGTTGGAGACGCTAGAATGGGGTATTATCTGCTCCACGCTTGCTGCCATGGGCTATGTGGGCGGCATCCTCTTCAACAATTCTTATTTGCCCCAGATTGCCAGTGCCGATCAGCAGAACCGAATCAGCGCCCAAGGATTCGCCTATGGCTATGTCGGCAGCGTCATCCTGCAGGTGATTTGTTTTGCGTTTGTGCTTCGCCCTGATTGGTTTGGAATTGTGGATTCTTCCCTTCCCGCCCGATTGTCCTTTTTGTTGGTAGGTATCTGGTGGATGCTGTTTGCGCAAATTCCCTTTAAAAGGCTTCCTGCAGATGTAAAAACCGGAAAATCAGTAGACCGGAAAATCATCAAGAAGGCCTTTGTAGAGCTGAAGCAGGTTTATAGCAGATTAAAGAAGATCCCGGAGATCAAACGTTTCCTTCCAGCGTTTTTCTTTTATGCCATGGGCGTTCAGACGGTCATGATCGTGGCGGCTGCTTTTGGGGAAAAAGTCCTTCAACTTGGCGCCGCTAAACTGATTGCCACTATATTAATCATACAGCTTGTGGCTATAGGAGGAGCCTTTCTGATGTCGTTGCTTGCCCGGCTGATCGGAAATATCAGGGTATTGTCGCTTACCGTCGGGATTTGGATCCTGATCTGTATCTCAGCTTTCTATATCCAAACTGAATCACAGTTTTATATACTGGCCGCAGTGGTGGGCATGGTGATGGGCGGCATCCAATCCTTATCCCGCTCTACTTATTCAAAAATGATTCCGGTCAATGGGGATGATTCGGCCTCCTTCTTTAGTTTTTACGATGTCACGGAAAAAATTGCTATTGTCATCGGTCTATTTTCTTTTGCATTGATAGAGCAGCTTTCCAACAATATCCGCTATTCCGCGTTAAGCCTTACCTGCTTTTTTATTATTGCGTTGTTCCTACTACTAAGAGGTTCAAATAAGAGAGATTTCCTTTCCCTGATTAAATAAAAAACGACACTATAGGCTTAGAAGCACAATCCCCTTTGTGCCCTATTGCGTCTATGTGGTTCAAATTAAATCTCACGGACACCTATGCACCCTAGGTGTTGCAAAATCAGATTTTATGGAAACCTATTGTGCCCTATGTGCCTATGTGGTTCAAAAAAAACCAACCATCACTATATATTTGCGATTATTGCTTAAATGCTCTAATTTGGAGAAAATTTATAGTCTGGGTTTTTATCCC
>DATGMS010000395.1:0-2089 GCA_035307285.1 Cyclobacteriaceae bacterium | reverse complement strand
ACCCCTACCCTTAAGGCTTTCAAACCATTGATGCCTTGAAGTTCTTCCAATTCCAGCTCTTCCAGGTCATCCAGTAACATTCCCTTTTGTTGAAGGTAAGAAATATAGACCCCGTATGCTTTAATGTCTTTCGGATTGATATAGACCAGGCAGATTTTCCCGGGTTGGGTCAACCTTTCGTTTGTGTCTTTAATCAATACCTTATCAATTCTTTTTTTGATAATATAGTACCGGATATTGTAAGCCCCTTCCACATCAAATCTTTTTTCATCAGTCCTAAAAACAATATCAATCGGGGTGGAAGCCACAAAAATAAGCTGGGTGATAGCCAACGGGCGTTCCATCTGAGGGATAAGATGGTGCGTGAGTTTCGTAATGGAAGCCATGGAAGTCAACTGCCATAAACGGATATTGTCGAGATAGAGCTCATTGAATTTCTTCTCAGGGGCAATGGATTGGCCGATATAGATATCATACTCGATCCCATCAGTGCGGAACTTCTCGAAGTAACAGGGATAATTAGATTGGATTTCCTCGTTGAATAGCTCCAAATAGGTATTTACCGCTGTATTGATCTTGGTTATGGATATTTCTAACGCTCTTCTATTGGTAAAAGCTACGCCGGTGGCAGGAATAATTGCCTCCTCATACCTTTGGATGATCACGTGGCTTTCCTTGCCTTGCTCCTTAAACAACTTTAGGATGTTTTTCACCTCATAATCCATATAATCCGAGATCTTCACCTGTATCTCATCCATTGGTACTTTCTTAATTTCCCCCAGCAGCTCGTAACAGGTGGATATTATATTTTCCAGTTTTTCCGACCTCACCCATTCCCTCAATTCCTCTACTACCTCAATCAAAAGATGAAGCTGGATTTCCATGTCCAAGGTGGACGCCAAGTTCCTTTCGATCGTTGAATTACGGATATCAATGGCACCGTATAAGGGAAAGACATGGTCGAATTGGATGGTTTCCATTACCGGTTTTGGGTTATTGGGCCGGTTGTTTTGAAGATAGGCCATCGCAACTTCATTAAACTTCCATTGCACGGAGGGCTGGAGCGAGGTGAATTTCTCCCTTATCACCCGATTGATTTCCTTCTCGAATTTATTGGAAGCATCCTTGAGAAGCTGTGCCAACAATGGAGTGGCAGCGATCACGTTGGTGATATTCCCCCTGTCCAACTTTTTTAATGTCTCGGAATAAATTTCCAATACCCCTACCACATCTGTATTATGGAATACCGGCACCAAGGCGTAATAAGCCAATTTCAACCGGGACAAACCCTCAAATAAAAAATTATATTGAATCGGATAAGAGGGTGATCCGGCTTCCATCACAATGAGTTTCGGATCAGACTTATAATCTTCAATAAAAGCATCCAGGTTTTCCATCCAAATTTTCTTGGATTGTACAATGTTCAGGAGTACGCTTTCATGGAGATTCTGTCTATCAAACACAATCTTGTTATTGAGCTTTAAAAAAGGAAGTAAGGAAAACTCCACACCATTGCCACCTGCCAAGATTTTCAGTGAATGAACAACCTTGTCATAAAGCGATTCGGAGTCAGAATTTAAAATATTGTTCTTGATGTCGTCCAGCACATAGACGGCTGTTACATCCTTTATCGAAACAATAGAAAAGCCACAAAAGGTGAACAAACCTAACGGAAGAACCTCCGTAAGTAAAACACCATTCAGTAATTTGGAGAGATCAAGTCTGTAGTCCAGCAAATCAAGGCTCGGAAGCTCACCGTTGACTTTAATGTCCATGAACCGATTATCCACATTGAGCTGGATGTATTTTGACAAACCGGAGGTCTCGTCCGGATAGGAAAAAATCAACTCGTAATTGGGACATTCTGGAAGATCATAAAACTTGCTTAGAATGGCCGCATGAATACAGTTGTTCACTTCAATGGTTACTCCACTTTCAATTCTTGATGTGACAAGCTTCAACTTGCTTTTGTTCGACTGAAGGAGGCTATACAGCGGGTCTGTACCCGCATAAATCTCTTGCCCCCAAGGCGAAGATATTCCCCATAAAACAGCGTTCTCCTCAGCGACAGGAGGCAACAAGAAACGCT
>DATGMS010000394.1:0-5652 GCA_035307285.1 Cyclobacteriaceae bacterium | reverse complement strand
CCCTTAGATAAA
Organism: Cyclobacteriaceae bacterium; assembly: GCA_035307285.1. Classification (GTDB taxonomy): domain Bacteria; phylum Bacteroidota; class Bacteroidia; order Cytophagales; family Cyclobacteriaceae; genus DATGMS01. The sequence goes on along the minus strand of DATGMS010000394.1, from coordinate 5,640 downwards.
ATCGACGGAGTTACTTATGTCCAAGTCGTCAGTGCTGCCAAAGCGTTGGGCATTATAGCATCGAACTTCTATGACCATCCCTCTCAAAAACTCAAAGTTATCGCCGTTACGGGGACAAATGGTAAGACTACCATCGCTACTCTTTTACACCAGTTGTTTATGGAGTTGGGGCACATATCGGGGTTGCTGTCTACGGTAGAAAATAAAATCAATGATACTGTTGTCACTGCCACCCATACTACCCCGGACGCGATAGCCATCAACGAGCTTTTGGTGGAAATGGTTAACGCTGGTTGTACCTATTGCTTTATGGAAGCAAGCTCCCATGCGATTGTACAGGAAAGAATGGCCGGATTAAAACTCGCTGGCGCTGTATTCTCTAATATCTCTCACGACCACCTCGACTACCACGGCACGTTTGAAGAGTACATTTGGGCGAAAAAGAGGCTGTTTGACGAGCTTCCAAAAGATGCTTTTGCCCTAGTCAATGCTGATGACAAGCGCGGATTGGTGATGTTGCAAAACACCAAAGCCAGCAAACATACCTATGCCCTAAAATTTCCAGCGGATTTCAAAGCAAAAATAATTACCAATACTCTCCAGGGTCTTGAATTGGACATTCAAGGCAAGGCTGTATGGTTTCGTTTAATCGGAAAATTTAATGCTTACAACCTTCTGGCCGTATTGGGTGCGGCAGTGCTGCTCGGCGAAGAGGAGGAGGAGGTAATGATGCAGCTTTCAATGATGAAGGGTGCTCAGGGCAGGTTTGAGACCTTCGAATGCCAAGGCATTATAGCCATTGTTGACTATGCCCATACTCCTGATGCATTGGAAAATGTGCTTAAAACCATCCAGGGAGTGCGTACAGGCGGAGAACAGGTGATCACAGTTGTGGGCTGTGGTGGAAACAGAGATAAGGGCAAACGGCCTATAATGGCCAACATTGCCTGCCAATATAGCACGAAGGTAGTATTGACTTCAGACAATCCAAGAAATGAAGACCCCATGGAAATTCTCCAAGATATGCAAGCGGGGGTGAATCCTGTTTCCATGAGGAAAGTAGTGACCATTCCTGATAGAAGGGAAGCCATCAAAAATGCCTGCCTTATGGTTGCCGCCGGGGATATTATTCTCGTAGCCGGCAAAGGACATGAGACTTATCAGGAAATCAAAGGGGTGAGATATCCTTTTGATGACCTTGTAGTAGTGAGAGAATTCTTAATCCTGATTCATAGCTAATGCTTTACCATCTTTTTGATTATATAGACAAAGTTTTTAACCTGCCGGGAGCAGGTGTATTTCAGTACACTACCTTCAGGGCAGCTATGGCTGCAGTGTTCTCCTTAATGATTACCATCATTTTTGGGAAGATTATTATTGATTGGATTAGAAGGCAACAAATCGGCGAGACGGTAAGGGAATTAGGCCTGCAAGGCCAGAATGAGAAAAAGGGTACTCCGACCATGGGTGGTTTGATGATCATGGCTGCCATCGTAATACCGACCTTGTTATTCGCTGATATTTATAACATCTACATCATTCTGTTATTGATTACTACAGTATGGCTTGGAGGAATTGGCTTTTTGGATGACTACATTAAAGTTTTTAGGAAGAATAAAGAAGGACTCGCGGGCAGATTTAAAATTATCGGGCAGGTTGTAATAGGCATAGTGGTAGGAGCTACTTTGTATTTTCACGAAGATGTGGTGGTTCGGGAATTTTATAACCCCATTTCCATAGAAGAAGGGGTAGTAGCCCTTCCCGCTTTTCAGGATGTGAAAGCCACCAAAACCACCATTCCATTTTTGAAAAACAACGACCTTGATTATGAGGTAGTTTTGGGCTTTTTGGGGCAAGACCTTACTCCTTTTCTATACATTTTGCTGGTAATATTTATTATTACCGCTGTCTCTAACGGTGCTAATATTACCGATGGCATTGATGGGCTGGCCGCAGGGACATCGGCCATCATAGGATTGACCATTGCGATTTTTGCCTATATCAGTAGCAACGCTATTTTCGCTGATTACCTCAATCTTATGTTTATCCCTCATTCCGAAGAATTGGTGATTTTTTGCGCTGCATTTGTCGGAGCCTGTGTGGGATTCCTCTGGTACAATGCCTATCCGGCCCAAGTGTTTATGGGGGATACCGGGAGTTTGATGATAGGCGGAGTGATTGCCGTGTTGTCACTGACTTTGAGGAAGGAATTGTTGTTGCCGGCTATATGTGGGATTTTCCTGATCGAGATTCTCTCGGTCATGATCCAAGTCACCTACTTTAAATACAGCAAAAGAAAGTATGGAGAGGGAAAAAGGGTGTTTTTGATGTCCCCTTTGCACCATCATTACCAAAAGAAAAATATTCCTGAAGCCAAGATCACGACCAGATTTTGGATCCTTGGGATATTGTTTGCAATTATTTCCTTATCAACCTTAAAGCTCAGATAAATGAAGAAAATCAGCATTTTAGGAGCAGGGGAAAGTGGAATAGGGGCAGCCTTGCTAGCTCATGCCAAAGGATATCAGGTATTCGTTTCGGACGGAGGCACTATTACAGCGTCACGCAAAGCTGTTTTAGCTGAGAACGAAATTGATTTTGAAGAAGGGGCGCATACTTTGGGCCGTATTCTAGAAGGAGAGGAAGTCATTAAAAGCCCAGGCATTTCCCCAAAAAGTGACGTGGTAAAGAGGATTTTGGACCAAGGAATTCCGGTAATTGATGAATTGGAATTCGCCTTCCGCTATAGTCAAGGAAAAACGATTGCGATAACAGGCACCAACGGAAAAACCACCACCACCTTACTGACTTATCATTTGCTAAAAAACGCTGGAATTGATGTAGGACTGGCCGGGAATGTCGGACAAAGCTGGGCAGCTCAATTGGTAGACGGGGATCATGCTTGGTGGGTTCTGGAAGTAAGCAGTTTCCAGATAGATGGTTTTAAGAGGCTAAGGCCTCATGTAGCCGTGGTTACCAATATTACTCCGGATCATTTAGACCGGTACGACTATGGTTTGGACAAGTATATTCAGGCTAAAATGAATCTCTTGACAAACATGGACGGTGAGGATCATCTGATTGTGTACAGAGAAGATAAAAATATTCAGAAAGGCATCTCAGGATTGGCGGTTCATCCTCAAATCCATGAAATCTCGTTGGAAGAAATTACCGAAAAGGGCGGGTATTGTGACCAAAACGGAATTTGCTTAATGCTCGGCGAGGAAATTTTCGCAATGCCCAAGGAGGAAATTTCTCTAAAGGGTGATCATAACATGATCAATGCGATGTGTGCGGCTAGTGTAGCATTGCTGGTAAGCAGGGATCCAAAAGCTATCCGTGAGGGATTAAAGGACTTCAAGAATGCGCCTCATAGAATGGAAAGTGCGGGAGAGATTGAAGGGGTTTCTTTTATAAATGACAGTAAAGGAACCAACGTGGATGCATCTGCCTATGCCTTGGCAGCCTACGAGGAACCTATCATATGGATTGCGGGTGGAGTGGACAAAGGAAACGACTACACCCAGTTGTATCCCATGGTAACAGAACATGTAAAAGCATTGATTTGCCTTGGAAGAGATAACGCAAAACTAAAATCTGCCTTTCAAGAGAGGATAGCGGTTATTCTGGAGACCCAAAACATGGAGGAAGCCGTAAGGCTGGCGCAGGCGGAAGCGGAGGCAGGGGATCTGGTCTTGTTGTCACCTGCTTGCGCAAGTTTTGATTTGTTTAAGAATTATGAGGACAGGGGCGAGCAATTTAAAGAAGCTGTGAGGAAATTGAAAAAAGGGTAAGATGATAGCAATAAAGAAATGGATAGACGATAATCTAAAAGGCGATCCCATCATTTGGGGGATCGTGATCTTGTTGGCTATTCTAAGCATTTTGGTAGTTTATTCGGCGACGGGTACCTTGGCCTATAGGAAAACGGGAGGCAACACCGAGGTGTATCTTATCAAGCATTCTTCTTTGGTATTATTGAGCTTGGTGGTCATGTGGGCATCCCACAAGATCCCTTACAAATATTTTGCAAAGTTAAGTTTGCTTGCCTTATGGATTTCCGTCCCCTTGTTGGCATTCACTTATATTTATGGCTCCAACCTCAATGAGGCCAGCCGTTGGCTGACTATCCCGATTATTGATCAAGCTTTCCAGCCTTCCGATTTGGCTAAGTTAGCCCTCATTGCCGCTGTGGCAGGTATGTTGGCCAAGCGGCAGAGGAATATCAGGGATTTTCAACACACCTTTATCCCGATTATGATCTGGATCGGTTTGATCTGTCTTTTCATCGCGCTGGCCAATATGTCTACAGCTGTTTTGTTGTTAGCCACTTGCCTCTTGTTGATGTTTATCGGCAGGGTCCCCACGAAGTTTCTATTGATGGTGTGTCTGGTAGGAGCTTTGGCACTAACCGCCGCAGTGTTTTTAGGGCAGCGGGGTGGAACGTTTGTTTCTAGGATCGAAAATTTCCTCTCAGAGGATGAAGTCGCTTATCAGGCAAAGCATGCTTATATCGCTATTGCGACTGGCGGTGTCGCAGGGAAAGGACCGGGAAACAGCGATCAAAGGAATTTCCTTCCACACCCTTATTCGGATTTTATCTTTGCCATTATAATCGAAGAATATGGATTGATCGGGGGTGGGTTTGTGCTATTTCTCTACCTGGCCCTGCTCTATAGGGGCATGAGAGTAGTAGCGATATCCAAAAGACCCTTTGGTGGATTGTTGTCGGCAGGGCTGAGCTTTGCGCTTGTGACCCAAGCTATGGTCAATATGGCGGTAGCCGTAGGTTTAGGCCCAATCACAGGGTTACCCTTACCGTTGTTGAGTATGGGGGGAACCTCTCTTTTGTTTACCGGGATTTCCCTAGGGATTATTTTGAGCATTAGCCGGGAGGATCACGAAGATGCTTTCCCTATAGAAATGAATACATCCAGAAGAGTAGTGAAAGTAGCATAAAGAATAGCATTATCGAAAAGGAAGCAACATATCGAATCATGATCAGCGGAGGGGGTACCGGAGGGCATATCTACCCGGCAATCGCTATCGCCAACGCCTGGATGGAAAAACATCCGGACAGCGAGGTTCTGTTCGTGGGTGCCGAAGGAAAAATGGAAATGCAAAAGGTTCCTGAGGCGGGATATGCCATAGTAGGGTTGAAAGTTGCAGGACTGCAAAGATCTTTGACTTTGGACAACTTAAGTTTTCCTATCAAATTGATCAAGAGTCTGAAACTTTCTGGGAAGCTTATCAAGAATTTTAAGCCACACGCGGTGGTGGGGGTTGGAGGTTATGCCAGTGGCCCTTTATTGTTTGTTGCCCAGAGAAACGGAATCCCCACCTTGTTACAGGAGCAAAACTCCTATGCTGGCTTGACCAACAAACTGTTATCCAAGCAAGCTAAGGCCATTTGTGTGGCTTATCCCAATATGGAGGGATTTTTTCCCAAAGAAAAAATCCGCTATACGGGAAATCCGGTCAGAAAGGATATTCTTTCCTTGGAGGGTAAAAAGGAGCAGGCTTTTATTCATTTTGGACTGGAGCGGGAAAGGCCTGTAATCCTTGCTCTTGGAGGAAGTTTGGGGGCGAAGACGATTAATGAGGCAATCCTCCACAGTATGGATGAATTCGAAGCTTTAG
>DATGMS010000393.1:0-7293 GCA_035307285.1 Cyclobacteriaceae bacterium | reverse complement strand
CGGCATTTTCTACCGTAATGTTCTCCATATGAAAATCATTGGCCTCCACCTTAAGCGTATAAGTGTGAAAGGTGCTGTTGCGACCCAGGGCTATTTTATCGAAATAATCACTGTAGGTAATAATCACACTGTCTTTATTTTGACCAATTAGTGACAGATCTGTGTTCCAGGAATAAACCCTTACCTTCTCTGCATAAATGCCATTTTTGATGAAAATGCGAATGGGGGCATCTGGAAAAGCCTTGGTGGCATCAATGGCGGCCTGAATGCGCTTAAAATCCCCACTGCCATCGGCGGCCACTGTATAATCGTAAAAGGCCTCCGCCTTTAAACTTACAGAGCAAACAATGCCCATAAACAGCAATGAAAAGAAGCCGATCTTTTTACCTGTATTCATGTCGTCTAAATAAAATATCAACAATTAATAGAACAATTGAAACATCAAACATACCTGGTTGTATTTAAATTAGCCAGCTACCTCGATAACGCTCAAGGCGTTAACTGCAAATAAATTAAAGGTGGTGTGGCTTTGTTAAACCTTTGGGTTTGTGTATTTTTGCGAAGCCCACATTTAGAAATTTCAGTTTCCCACCATGAATCATTCTGTTCTTCTTATTATTGCGCTCTTGTTAATGAGCCTTCGCATCGATGCCAAATCTAAAGAAGTAGACTCACTGCTTTTGGTCCTCGACAAAGAAATGAAAAACAGAGCAAACTACACAAAGAAAAGGGAGACAAGAATCAGCTTTATAAAAGAGTCTTTGACCGATAATGCCGTTTCGAAAAATCGGTATGACCTTAACAACAGACTGTTTGAAGCCTACAAGTCCTTTGTTTGTGATTCAGCCATCCACTTCTTAGAACTCAACCTGAAAATATCTAAAAATCTGGGAGATAAAAACAGTTACTACGATACGGCTGTTAGGCTGGCTGTCCTTCTTTCATCCAGCGGTATGTACAAAGAAGCTGTAGATATTTTGGACCAGGTCCCTAAAGATTCACTTCCAGAAGAATTGGAGATACAGTTGTTTTACGCCTATGATCATGTCTATGGTGAGTTGGCATTTTATTCACGGTCTGAGCTACTTAAAGCCACCTACAACAAAATTGCCCATGGCTATAAAAACAAACTGCTGCAACTCCTCAACACCCAGTCGGACCTGTATTTGAGCATGTTGGAAACAAGCTACCGTGACTCAGGAAACATTGATTTGGCATTGGAAACCAACGACAAAAGAATGTCTCTACTATCACCAGAGGACCCCAGCTATGCCGTGGTTGCCTTCCACCGCTCTCTTGCCTACCATAAGCAGGGGAATCAGGTTTTAAGAAAAAAGTATCTCATTCTTTCAGCTATTGCCGACACCCAATCTGCCATCAAAGACAACGCCTCCCTTACCCTTTTGGCCAACATACTGTTTGAAGAAGGGGACCTCAAAAGAGCCTATAAATACATCAGGTACGCTATGGAGGATGCAAATTTCTATAATGCCAAACTTAGAAACATACAGATATCGGAAGTGCAACCGATCATCGACCGTACTTACAACTTGCGCAGTGAAAAGCAGAAACAGCACTTGCGTTTATTTTTGAGCCTATCCATACTGCTCTTTGTTTTCTCCATACTGTCACTATGGATTATTAATACTCAAAAACGTAAACTTCAAATAACACATGGCAAGTTACAGAAATACAATGGACAATTGCAACGTCTAAATCTTGAACTGCAGGAGATGAACGACCGAATGCAACACATCAACAACAGTTTGGCTGAGGCCAACCACGTTAAGGAGGAATACATTGGCTTATTTTTAAACATTTGTTCTACCTACATAGATAAAATGGAAGAAATGCGAAAAATGGTCAGCCGGGAAATCACCAAAGGACGAGTGGCTGAACTGCTTACATACAGCAAGTCGGGCAGCTTCATCGACAATGAACTCAAAGAATTCTACAACAACTTCGACAACACCTTTCTCCATCTCTACCCCAACTTTGTCAAAGAATTTAACCATTTGCTGCAACCCGGGGAGCGTATAGAACTCAAACCTGGAGAAATGTTGAATACAGAGCTTCGGATTTTTGCCCTCATCCGGCTGGGAATCTCCGACAGTTCAAAGATTGCAGGATTGCTGCGCTACTCCGTCAACACCATCTACAACTACCGGGCAAAAATTAAAAGCAAATCTTTAGTACAAAGAGATGATTTTGAAAAATTGGTTATGGCCATACATGCACCGACCAAAGAAACGTCCTACAGGGCACGATAACTAAAGTATTACTTTAAGCATTTTGCCCGAAGCAGATGTTCCTGACAAAGGCCTAAAATTACACTTTTAAACACTCCTGGAATTCCACGACGCTTCTAGTCCCTCCACTTTTTTCAGAAATAATCACACCTTTATTTGTTTGATAATTTGATGTTTAACCCCATTCATCATCGTTCAGAATCCACATTTCACCTATTCTGAATTGACGACGCCATGCGGTGACAATATCTTTGATTTGTTAATTTTTGCAAAATCATATCAAACGACAAAGGAATGAAAAAGACAAGCGCAAAGAAACGTCTGTGGTTTACAGCCATGACCTTTTTAATAATGCTTCTGTCAAGCCACAACCTCATGGCTCAGAACGTTACCATAAATGGTCAGGTGCTTGACACAACCGGCGAGGCCTTACCCGGGGTAACCATTTGGATACAGGGAAGCCAAACAGGAGCAATCTCCAATGCAATGGGCGAATATTCGATCTCAGCAAATGAAGGAGATGTGTTGATTTACACTTTTATAGGCTACGCCAATGAAGAAAGAGTGGTAGGAGAAGATTCTACCATCAATGTAATTATGAGTTCTGACCTAATTGGTCTGGAGGAAGTTGTGGTTATTGGTTATGGTTCAGTAAAAAGAAAGGACGTGACCACCGCCATCTCCACAGTTTCGACAGATGACCTGGACCAGCGCCCCATTAACATGGTCTCTCAGGCTCTCCAGGGAAAAGCAGCAGGAGTATCGGTTACCCGTCCAAATGGGGAACCGGGCGCGGGCATGGTAATTCGCGTACGCGGAACCACTTCTATTAATGGCAGCAACGATCCCTTGTATGTAGTAGATGGTGTGCCCATGACCGATATCGCATTTCTTTCTGCCAACGATATTGAAAGCATTCAGGTATTAAAAGACGCCTCATCCGCAGCTATATATGGTTCAAGGGCGGCCAACGGGGTAGTAATTATAAGTACTAAAACAGGAGCTGTTGACAATGCCAGAATTACGCTTACTGCCCATACAGGGGTGACGCGTCTGGCAAATAAAATCGAACCGCTAAATGTGAGTGAGTACCGTGAGCTGTTGAGCGACATGGGATCTACCATTACCCTGCCCGACAACCTGAGCGACCAGACCGACTGGTACGACGAAACGTATCAGACGGCCAGAACTGAAAACTACCAAGTATCGGTCTCGAATGCCACGGACAAACTTAGCTATTACATTTCTGGAGGATATACACAGGAAGAGGGCATCATCAATGTGGCCTTTTTTGAAAGGTATAACTTTAAAGCCAACATCGACAACCAGATAAAACCCTGGTTAAACATTGGCGCCAACATCTCCTATTCCGATTATGCCTCTAATGGGATCATATCGGGACAGGGTGCAAACCGTGCAGGGGTTGTTTTGTCGGTGATTAATACACCAACATATGCAGCTATTTGGAATGCAGAAAACCCGGGTCAATACAACAACCAGTTCTATGGAGCCAACATCACCCATCCGGTAGAGAACATGGCCCGGAGCGAAGACAACCGCAATGGCAATAACCGTTTGATAGCAACCGGGAATGCCCAAATCGACTTTTCTAAAAACCTGAGATTCAAGTCGACCTTAACCATGGATCGGAGCTATAACCACTCAACCACATTTCTGGATCCCATAAAAACCTCATGGGGTCGCTCTCAACATGGGGAAGCCAGCGATAATAGGTCTCTTGGCACGGTGATGATTTTTGACAACATCCTAACTTACAACAAGGATGTAGAAGCCCACAACTTTGATGTGATGTTGGGTAGTTCAGGCACTACCTCCAAGTGGTCGCAGAGTTCACAATCCGCTACCCATTATATTGATGGCAGCATTAAAACCATCAATGCAGGTAATAAATTGTCGCAGGGCAATGGCTCCTTTGCCGCCAACTGGGCCATCATGTCCTACCTGGGACGTATTGCATACAACTTTAACAGCAAATACCTTGTAACCGTTAATATGCGTGCAGATGGCTCTTCCAAACTGCACCCCGATCACCGCTGGGGTTACTTTCCTTCAGCGTCGGCTGCGTGGCGCTTATCTTCCGAACCCTTCCTTAAGGATGTCTTCTGGCTGGATGATTTAAAAATCAGAGGAGGGTGGGGTCAAACCGGGAACCAATCAGGCCTGGGGGATTATGCCTACCTCGAGCGTTATGGCATTTCGCGTCAGAATTGGTGGGAATCCGGAAAAGAAAACGCCACGGTAAATCTGTATCAAAACAGTTTACGAAACACCGACCTTACCTGGGAAACAACCACGCAATCCAACGTGGGTGTCGACCTAACCCTCTTTAACAGCCGGGTTAATCTAAGTGCAGACTGGTACTACAAAAGCACTACCGACATGCTGATGAATGTTTCGCTTCCTTCAGGATCGGCCAACGCCAGCTCCATAATTCGGAACGAGGGAGAAATGACCAATTCGGGTTTTGAATTCATGATCAATACACGCAATTTAACGGGTGCATTAAACTGGAATACAGACTTTAACATCTCCTTTAATCGCAACGAACTGAAAAGTCTGGCCCTCACCCAAATCTATTACGATGCCCGCACCAGCGACAACCTCAACGAGTTTGTGGTACGCAATGAGCCCGGTCGACCCTTGGGAGGCTTTTATGGTTACATTAGCGACGGGGTAGATCCTGAATCGGGTGAATTGATGTACCGCGACTTCAATCAGGACGGAGTGCTGTCGAGTTCTGACCGGACCTACATAGGTGACCCCAATCCGGATTTCACCTTTGGCTTAACAAATACCTTTGAGTACAAAGGCGTTTCGCTCAACATCCTCCTTCAAGGAAGTTATGGTAATGATATTTTTAATGCCTCACGCATTGAAACCGAAGGGATGTACGATGCCAAGAACCAATCGCGCGAAGTACTGAAGCGCTGGCGCATCCCCGGTCAGTTAACCGATATGCCAAAAGCGGGTTACGACATGAAAGTGTCTTCCTACTTTGTGGAAGATGGCGGCTTCATTCGGGTAAAAGATGTTTCGTTGGCCTACAACTTCTCCGGTGGCCTTTTGGAAAAATGGAACATTAACCGCATACAACCCTATTTTACGGCCAGCAATCTACTGACCTTCACCAATTACTCGGGCATGGATCCTGAGGTCAACCAGTGGGGTAATAGCGGGGCTGTTCAAGGCATTGACTGGGGCACCTACCCGCACACCAAATCTTTTGTTTTAGGTGTCAATGTTGAGTTTTAAACAAAAAAACTATTACACATGAAAAATAAATTCACATCTCTAATATTCATTTTGAGCCTGCTGGTATTTAATACTGCCTGCTCTCTGGACGAGGACCCGATTTCAGAATTTTCCGAAGTCGTTCTCGGATCAACAGATGACTCTGGCGACCGCATCAGATACAAAAACCGCAGCGAAGCACTCACCGCCTATGAAGGCCTTTACAACACACTTAAAGACCGTCAGGAACATTGGTACCTGGATTACCTCTTGCTGTCGGAAGTGCGTTCGGACAACGCCTATGCCGGGACCACGGGCTCGGAAGTTGTACCCGTTGAAAACAACTCCCTGGATGGGGGTAACAGCGTCATTAATCGTGACTGGAACAACTACCTGGCAGATATTGCCAAGGCCAATGTCCTCATCAACAACCTTGATTCGGTACCCGATGCTTCCCTGTCAGCTACAGAACGCCGCCAGTGGAAGGCAGAAGCCAAAATATTTAGAGCCATGATCTTACTCGACATGGTGCGCTTTTGGGGAAATATTCCCGTCATTACTCAGGAAGCTGGTGATATAACTGCTGAAAACATAGAAGAAGTATATCCCAGCTACTTCCCCTATCAAAAATCGGCCGAAGACGCTTACGCCCAAATCATCCACGACCTGACAACGGCCATCCCCTATGCGCCAACAAACAATGCTTCAAACAAAACCAAACTTTCTAAATCCGTAGCAAGAGCCTTGTTAAGCAAGGTCTATGCTGAAAAAACGGTGCAAGATCTGGACAAGGTCATTGCCTATGCCGACTCCGTGGTGGCAGATGGCTTCAGTCTGGTGGACGACCTGTCCATGCTGTTTGGCATGAATGAGGAAGGTACCGATGTAAAGGCACGCAACACTTCCGAATCCATTCTGGAAATCCAGTATTTCACCGGGGGTGGCAACTGGGTGACCTGGATGTTTGGACGCGACCTTCTAAATTATGATACACAATTCGAATGGGCCAAATGGATCACCCCCTCACGCGACCTTATCGCAGCTTATGATGCGGAAGGGGATGCGATTCGTAAAAACCAGGCCATAGTCTATTACCAGACCACATGGGCCAATTATTATCCATCGGACAACTATGCTTTCATGTATAAGCTGCGCTCAGCCAACAGCAGCATCATTAAGTTGCGCCTGGCCGACATTCTTTTACTTAAAGCAGAAGCCCTGGTAAAAAAAGGGGGTTCCGCCAACCTCGGGGCCGCAGCTGATATTGTGGACCAGATTCGCCAAAGAGCCCAGTTAGATGGTTTGGAGGCCTCTGTTAAAGCCTCTCCTGAGCAGATGCTTGACGCCGTTTTAAACGAGCGCCGTCTTGAGCTGGCCTTCGAGGGACAACGCTTGTTCGACCTCATCCGCAACAACAAGCTGCAAGAAGTGATGAATTCATTAAATCAACGTGACAGTGGCCGAATACCACAAATACGTGCTTACAATGATTTTTCTGAATTACTGCCCATTCCCCAAACAGTACTGGACAACAACCCCAATCTGGTACAGAATCCGGGGTACTAAACACCAATGCCAAGCATCCGGAATAAACCCGGATGCTTGGCCTTCAAAAAGAAAAGACGATGAAAATAAAATTCAAATTTACCTATCTAATTTTGGCGTTCAGCTTTTTAATGACTGCTTGTGGCTCTACCTCCTGCGATTCTAAAGAGGAAGCAATTAATACCGAGCCTGAACCGGGAATTATAGAGAAGGACGTGTATGTACTGGTTACATCAAACAACAGGGC
>DATGMS010000392.1:0-5606 GCA_035307285.1 Cyclobacteriaceae bacterium | reverse complement strand
TGCACTTCCTGTTAAAAGGTGTTAAAAGCATAAGGTTGCTCGAAAGTTGTAAAACAAAAACCGGAAAGAATGGGTTAGGTAGAGTGGGATAGTTGTATTAATTAATAATAAAATTTTAAATAAACTAAGATGAATAAAAAGCAGTTTTTCTTGGCAGTCGTAGTGGCTGCGTTGATTGGCGGACTAGTTGCTTTGGCTGGTGCCAGTTTCCTCTTCCAATCGCCATCAGCAACAAGTTTTAATGAAAAGCAAAATACCAGTTTTGTCAATTGGTTGGCAGATGACAAATTCACCATACCAGACGGGCTTAACTTTGTGGCCTCGGCCCAGCAGGTGACTCCTGCGGTGGTACACGTGACGAGCCGCATTGTCATGCAAGGCTCTAGGGGGATGGATCCGATGGAAGAGTTTTTTGGCTTTAGAAGCCCTCGACAAGAAGCTCCCCGGGAGGGAAGAGGCTTTGGCTCGGGAGTGATTATCTCCGATGACGGATATATCGTGACCAATAACCATGTCATTGACAATGCATCTACTGTAAGTATTGCCTTAGAAGACAATAGAAGGTATACAGCGAGGGTGATCGGAACTGATCCAACTACGGATTTGGCTTTGCTGAAAATCGAAGAAAAAAACTTACCCTTTGTTCAGTTCGGAAATTCAGATGATGCCCAGGTGGGAGAATGGGTGTTAGCCGTGGGCAACCCCTTTAATTTGAACTCCACGGTCACAGCAGGTATTATTAGTGCGAAAGCAAGAAACATTGGCATCCTGCGGGATGAAAACAACAATCTTCAAGTGGAGTCATTCATCCAGACCGATGCGGTGGTCAACCGCGGAAATTCCGGAGGTGCGCTCGTAAATTTGGCAGGAGAGTTGATAGGAATTAATACCGCTATTGCATCCCAGACGGGGTCATTTAGCGGCTATTCTTTCGCAGTACCGAGTTCCATTGTGAAAAAAGTAATGGACGATTTATTGGAGTATGGCACCGTGCAGAGGGGGCTCTTGGGGGTACAGATTGTTGATGTAAGTCCAGAAACAGAAGAAATCATTGGGTCAAAAATTAAAGCTACCCGAGGAGTCTATGTCGCAGAAGTCAATGAAGGCAGCGGCGGTGAAGAAGCTGGGCTGAAGAAAGGTGACGTAATCATCGGTATCGACGGCCAAACTACTTACAATACCTCAAGATTGCAGGAAATGGTTGCCCGTAAGCGCCCAGGAGATAAAGTAGAGGTTAAATACCTTCGGGATGGGCAGGAAATGACGACTACGGCAACATTGAAGAACTTCTCTGGTGACACCAAGGTGGTGGTTAAAGAAATACCAAAAACCTCTGAATTCAACGGGGTCACTTTTGAAGACGTTAGCACCACCATCAAGGAGCGTCTTCAGCTAGAAGGTGGAGCTTCCATCATCTCAGTAAACAACGAAGGATGGATAGAAGCCGGTGTTAAAGAAGGATTTATAGTAACCAGGGTAGGCAGAACGAAAATTAACAATGCTTCGGATCTGGTTGAAACACTAAAAAAGAATGAAGGACAAGAGGTCAGCATATTGGGGGTGTACCCCAACGGGCAGCGTTCCTACTTCGATTTGGATTTGTAAAACGTTTATTTGGATAATTGGTTAATTATTAAAAAGGCCGTTTCATTTTGGAACGGCCTTTTTTCGTTTTGTCCAATTCTATATCGGGGTTTCGGTTCTTTCTGCGGTTATCTCCTTACCCAAGGCCATGATTGAAGGGACGGAAAAGGAGATTATTCCCAACACAAAGATGATGGAGCCCAACAACACAAAGGTCTGGGCCAGTCCAATGGTATCCGCAAAGAACCCTATGCCTACAAGGCCTATCAAGGAAGGCAACATACAGACACTGATATACAAGGAAAACACCCTCCCCAACATCCCCGGCTGTATGGTTTCCTGCAGCACGGTATTAAAACAAGCGTTATATACTGCTCCTGAAACACCTGATAAAGCGGTCAATATCACAAAATAGACGTAACCAGAAGGAGAAAGTAATCCTGAAACAGTAAGACAGGCACCCAATAACAAGTACATGGAATTGATCAAGACCACCTTGTTGACAGGATACTTGATGATACCCAGCATCAATCCCCCTAATAACATTCCTACTCCCCATATCACCTCTATCAAACTTACCTGAAAGACGTCCCCTGAAAAATGGTTGAGTGTCATCAAGGGAAACAACACACTGATCGGCATGATGCAGAAAGTGGAAAGTATAGAAAACAGGAACAGCAGTTTAAGACCTTTCTTGCGGGTAACCTCCTGTACACCGCTTATCATTTCCCTTATGATATGCTGTGCTGTTTCGCCGGTCCTGTCGGGGTTGGGGATTTTTACCAAGGTCAAAGAAATGATGGCCGCCACGGCGCCGAAGATATCCAAAAATAATACCTGTCCCAAATCCATCACCGTAATGGCCAAGGCGCCCAAAGCAGGGCCGGCAATGGTCGAAACCGAATAGATCGACTGGTTGATCCCAGAGATCCGCAGCAGCTGGGACTCCGGCGCAATCAATGGAATTGAGGCCTGCATAGCGGGCATATGAAATGCCGAACCGACAGAGCGCAATGCAAGCAGAAGGATGATATACCACAGGTCTGCCTGGTCGAAGTAGAACAACAAGGCAATGATCAAGGTACAAAAGGCAATAAAGCCATCCGCTAGGATCATCGTCAATTTTCTGTCCCAGCGGTCGATATAAACGCCTGTAAAAGGCCCCAACAGGGATTGGGGAAGCAAAGAAGCAATGGCTGCATAGGCTAGAATCTCTGCAGAGCCTGTGTTAATGCTTAGCCACAGGATGATGGCGAAGTTGACGGTAGAGCTCGTTAATATGGAGAAAAACTGGCCCGTCCAGATGATGATAAATACTTTTTTCCAATTGTTCATGGTAGATGGTATAGGGAACCAGCGTCATAATCCGATCAGAGGATGGGGATAGGATCTATAGGTTCAGAAGAAGAAATAAAAGAAACATCCATCAAGGCGCGCCTGATGAAAGAAAGAGAGGTCTGAGGACCAAAATAACTTAGGCCCTGTCCCTGAAGGACATGACCATTGGGGCGAGAAAAATCTTCATGTCAATAATGGATAGCATGTCGGCAAATTTAAGGAGGATTTTTTTGGTGTACAAGGGGACAGCGCATTTTACAATCAGGTATACACCTGATTCCCTACCGGTTATAGTTAACGGAAAATTAGTTAGCCATTCGTCCTTATTTAAGTCCATTGATGAATATAATTTGTTTTCCAGGCATTATCGGCTAAAAGACCGTTCCAAATAATCCCGAATCGACGGATCGAAAGAGAAAAAAGCTCTTAGTAGAAAAGAAGGAATCCTCCGAAAAATAATTTTAGCCCTCAAAATCAACCCATTAATTCACGGGATATGAATTTTTAAAAGATAATATTTGCGTCGAGGAAATTTACCTCTATCTTTGCAATCCCATCCAGAACAAGTCTCCGATGGAATTTTATTGGGAGTTTAGCTCAGTTGGTTCAGAGCATCTGCCTTACAAGCAGAGGGTCGGGGGTTCGAATCCCTCAACTCCCACAAGAAGCCGCCTTGTTTTAGGTGGCTTTTTTTGTATATGGCAGCTACTTTTTACATACTCTATTCTGCGCGGCTAGACAGATATTACATCGGCCATACGGAAGATGATCTGGACCAAAGGTTAAGGAGGCACCTGTCCGGCCACAACGGCTTCACGGGGAAGTCCAAAGACTGGGCGGTCGTGTATACAGAGATCTACCCCTCCAAAGAGGAAGCTTACGCAAGGGAGAGAAAGGTAAAGGCCTGGAAGAGCAGAGTCAAAATTGAAAGGCTCATTGAGGACAATAGTCATGCAGCCCACCATTAGCTCAGACCGGTTCCAGAGCATCCCGACCTTCAGTCGGGAGGGTCGGGGGTTCGAATCCCTCAACTCCCACATATTAAAAAGCCGCTTACAAGATCATTCCTTGGAGTGGCTTTTTTCGTTTGCACACCATAAAAAGAGGGTTTTAGCATATCGCTTTGACAAACAGAAATGACCTTTTTCAATGCAGAAGCAATGTAGATTTAAAAAGATCTGTGAAACTTCTTAATAATATTCCTCCAAATCCTTTAGCAGGAAAGTATAAAAATTATCTGCTAACATTTCCATATCCTCATTAGCCCGCTCCTTGCTATACCCTTGATAGGAGGATTCAACCCAATTCCCAAGCGGTGTTATAGAAAACCGGGCATTGTTATCTCTTAGCCGAATATCGATGATTGCATTTATTTGAATATTTAAAACTGGTCCTATAAGATTTCCCTGAAAGAAAACATCTTCACTAAGGAGGTATTTCCCCATAATTACCCCCTGTTCTTTGTCGCTATATTGAATTATATTTCTTGCATCTTTAAATACCTTAATCATCCATTTATTTGTAGATACAAATAACTGATCTTGAGGAGCCTCTAACTCTCCGAAGTACTCCACATAGGGATCATCCTCCATGTTAACAATTTTTCCAGTAGCACAGGAGCATAATAAAAATGTAACGGCAAGTATGGGGAGTAATAAATTTTTCATTGCTTAAAAACATTTTGATTATTGTAAGGGAGAAAACAGAAAATTATTGTTTTATTAATAAAAATTCCAATCCCAATATAGCAAAAAGATTGTTAAACAACTATCGGATACGTCCTCCATCTCGATAATCTCTAGTTTAAGGACCCTTCGAACTCCCTGAATTTTCTCTTCAAATGTAGCCGTGTTTACCCTGTTTATTTCGTAATTTACGGTAGATTTATTTCAATATTTAATTTAAAAAAATGATTTATAAGCTTTTAACTCTTCTTTGTGTTAGTTCTTTGCTTTTTTCATGTACAGATGTAGAAAGTCCTATTGAAGATGAAAAACCAAAAGAAAATACTGAACACAAATTTGTAAAGGTGAGAAATTTATTCTGGATGGAGGAAAATCTTAATGTTTCAAGTTTTAGAAATGGGGAAGAAATTCCCGAAGCCAAGTCTGAAACGGAATGGAGACATTTTATGGAAAAAGAGGAGCCTGCTTTTTGTTATTATGAATTTAATCCTGAATACGGCGACAAGTATGGAAAACTGTATAATTTTTACGTTTTAAAAGATGAAAGGGGACTTGCTCCTGAAGGCACGAGGTTGCCAACCAATTCAGATTGGATGGATATTGGCGGCTATATGGGAACTAGTGAAATAGCAACTATGGGTATAGGATTTATTGATATTTGGCTAAAAAACAATAATTTAAATGGGGATAATAAATTTTTAAGTATTCCTGCAGGTTTTCACACCAGATCAGGAGAGTTTTTGAATTTAGACATCAGTGCGCATTGGTGGCAAGGAGAAAGTAATACTCACGCATATGGAACCCACAATAGTTTTAATACCGATTTTGGTTATGTTTCAAGGGAGGCAAGTAAATATTTTAAAGACGGCTTATCTGTAAGATGTATTAAAGATTAAGCGAAACCAAATGCTTAGGCATGTGTTTCCGAATGTCCATTGCAAAAGGTTTTCTTCGTTTCATTCCCTTCTTTTCGTTCATTAACCTCAATCTTACTTTACT
>DATGMS010000391.1:0-2755 GCA_035307285.1 Cyclobacteriaceae bacterium | reverse complement strand
TCGCAGATTACTCAAGTTTTGGCTGCGCAGCATTAAAGATGGCATCCAACAAACTTCCTTCCTCTTTGGTGTCGTTGCCCAACTCCCAGAACATGATGCCGCCTAATCCCTTTTCTATCGCAAAATTGGTTTTTAGTGCTACCGAAACCGTATCATCATAAGATACCATTAAACTGTCAGCCGAATTGTACATGTACGGAGCTTTGGCCTTATCATCCCAAAAACGCGTAAAACTGGAGTCCGGCTCATACTTTTCCCTAATCTGATCGTAAGCCATCCATCCAATTTGGATGCCCCCGCTAAGCTGGTACAAGCCGTTGTTTACAGCAGGGACCCCTTTCCATACCCTGCCGTAAAACGCACTACCGATCACAATTTGTTTTGGATCAACTCCCTCATGAATTAAGAAATCAACAATTTTTTCTACAGAACGCGGATCAGGATCCAAATTCTTACCGCTTTTATATAGGCTGTCCAAATGATCATAGACGGGCGTGCCCTCTATATCCTGGCTCTTCACGTTGCCTAGTGGTGTATGATGCCCGGTAAAAATAGACTCCCCCGACACTTGGTCGTAAGTCATTACATTCGTGAAATCCGCATATTTCATGACTTCATTGACTTCGATAAAATCGTAATAACGTTTCCACCCTGCTGAGGCGAAGGTGAGGAGTTTAGGCTTGTTAAAGCTATCTAACCTTTCACGCAAACCTTTCATCAATAGAGTGAAATTTCGCGTATCTTCTTCACGTGCTTTAGTACCTGCTCCGGATATTCCGGGATATTCCCAGTCCATGTCCAATCCATCTAGCTGGTACTTTTCTATAAATTCACCAGCGCTTTCTATGAATTTCGTGCGGCTGTCTTCCGTTAAAGCCATATCTGAAAAGCCGTCTGCACCCCATCCTCCACATGCAATCATTACCTTAAGGTCTGGGTTACGTTCCTTTTGCCTGACGAGCGCCTCCAGTAAAGGGCCTGCCTCGTCAGGATGTCTGAATTTCATTTCTCCTTCGATTACATTGGTAAAAGAAAAGATAATGTGGGTAAGTTTTTCGACCGGGACCTTCTCAGGTTCAAAATCTCGCTCAGGCACATAATAGGCCATGATGACAGGGTATGACGTCTCTGTTGCGGAAGTTTCAACCACCTGGTTTGAATTTGGTGTACAGCCAAGAGCAACAATAAGAACTAGAATTAGCGGGAGTGTTACGTGTCGTAGGCTCAATTTTATTTTTTTTAAAGATTGATTGCTTATGGCTACCATGGGTTGTTTACCATTCATCTATTTCTCCGCAAGAAAGCAATTATTTACTTAAAATCCTTCACCCCCGACACCCAATGTCTATAGTTAAGCCCAGGGCAATCTTATTGGCTTCTACCCCTAAATGGCGTGCTTTAAGATATCCTAGGAAGTGAAAAGCTCCTCCATCAGTCAATGCATGTTGGCATTGACGGAAATCCTGGCCCAACAGGTAGGTGATAGGAGCAGTAGGAGATGGGTTGAAGTACTATTATAATCTTGTGGCCTCCTTAGTAGTTCTAGAAGGCTTTTCTTGTGCATAGCTATATAGATAGCATGTTTCAACCGTGTTTTAACCGAATCTTGACTGGCGGCCTTGACGAAGACTTGCTGTCTGCCTGCATCATTTCTGGAGCTTTTTTCTTGATTCTATTGCCGAAACAAGGCCGCTACACGTAAACACGCCCTAGAAATTTAATCGGTAGTGTATAGTACATTTTTATTTATCTCTCTGATCTAGTTACATCACCTTCTCATTGAATGTCTAGGGGGTGAAGCTCTCAAACCCGATATTCACTTCAATTTTGTCAAATCCCGTGAAATCGTGATAAATCCATACAATATATCCTCCCGCCAGCTATTTTCCTGCCCAAACCCCTTAATTTAGTGGATGCGATAAATGTTATAAAATAAGCTATGAAAGAAAAGGTTCTCTTAATGACTTTTGTCTTTGCCTCAATAACCTTACAGGCACAAGAACATGATCTTGCCGGAAGCTGGAGCGGTTCCTTGGAGGTGATGGGGCAGAAGCTTCCCTTGCTTTTTCATTTTGAAAAGACCGAAGAGGGATGGAAAGGGACTTCAGACAGTCCTGCACAAGGGGCAAAGGCCATGCCGCTAAAAAATGTGCTTTTCAACGGCTTAATGGCCTCATGGGAATTTGAGCAGATTCCTGCGCTTTACGAAGGCATTATGATGGGTGACAGTCTGAAAGGTAATTTTACGCAAGCGGGAACAGTATTTTCCCTTGATCTTGGAAGGGCAGGCGATACCGACAAAGCAGGGATGGAGCGCCCACAGGAGCCGAAACCCCCATTTGACTATGAAGAAATAGAAACCACTTTTACTCCTGCCGCTTCAAAAAATAAACTATCAGGTACCATTACCAAACCTAAAGGTAGGGGTCCTTTTCCCGCAGTGGTGTTGCTGTCCGGTTCAGGGCCGCAGAACAGAGACGGTGAAATTATGGGACATAAGCCATTTCTGGTAATTGCTGATTATCTTACCAGGAATGGCATTATAGTTTTTCGCTATGATGAACGAGGGGTAGGGGATTCCGAAGGGGAGTTTTCCCAAGCCACAAGCTACGACTTAAAAGAGGACGCATCTGATGCCATTGCCCATTTAAAGAAGTTTCCCTTCGTGAACCAGCGGAAGATAGGTGTGATGGGGCATAGCGAAGGGGGTATGATCGGCTGGATGTTGGCGGCTGAAGACAGCAACCTCAATTTT
>DATGMS010000390.1:0-5275 GCA_035307285.1 Cyclobacteriaceae bacterium | reverse complement strand
TTTCATTAAGTTGGCGGTATTCTCCCTTCCCTTGCCTCCAGCCCCAATAATTCCTATGTTAACTTTGTCACTGGGAGCGACAAATCCATTACCACCCAAAACGTGGCGCGGAACAATCATAAATCCTGCGGCAGCCAATGTAGACGCCTTCATAAATCCCCGTCTCGAAACCTCGCGGAGTTTCTTATTTTCTTCACCCATATATTTATTGATAAAAAAGGAAGTATTGATCCTTCCCTTAGAAAGTCAAACGTCAGTTCTAATGGGCCATAATTTAAAACATAACTTTAAAAGAAAAAATGAAAAAGATGGATAAAGTCGAGAACTTCAACGGGATGGCGGGTTCACCGGAATCGCCCAGATCTATAATTTGAAGGAGTGTTGAAAAAAATAATTTAAAATCAATAATTGAGGGTTAATCTTTTACAAAACCTTACCTGTAACCCTGCTTCAATTTGCTTTTTCCAAGATCAAATGCTCGAAGACCTATCTGTTTTAGCTTGTCTTCTGTATTTAAAGAAAGTAAGGGAGGACTTCTTGATCTCCCTTACTTTATTCCAAATACTAATTATCTCCTTTAGAGTTGCCATTTTCCTTTTTAGCCTTGCGGTCTTTCTCAACCTCTTTGGCAAGCGGGGTCTTCTCGGTATTTTCCCCTAGCGTGTCATCGCTGGCGCTGACATCATTGTCTTTTCCTTTTTTGGGAGTTCCTTTCATATCTATAATTTTTAAGTCTATACCTACAATATGAGTAAGCCACTATTTACTACTTGGGAGCGGGTATACAAACCACATTTTCCTCTTTATGCCCCAATAATTTCTAGCGCTGTTTTATCTGTTATCGTTGATCGTAAACGACACTTTAGCATTTACACCGTAGGAAACGATTTTGTTGTTTTCCACATTCGCTTTAAAATGTTTCACATAGATGGAATCAATGTTCTGCACGGACTTGGAAGCTTCGTTCAAGGCGTTTTGGACAGCATCATCAAAGCTGGTCTGTGAGCTGGCGATTACTTCAATCACTTTTACAATAGACATGGCATATATGTTTTAGGTTTACATTCATTAACTCCAATCGTAGGCTCAATAACTGCACCTTAAATTGCTATGTCCCAGACCAAACGCTGCTGAGGCAACTCGATGAGAAGCCAAGTTCGGCGGAAATAAAGGTTAGAGGCCATTGATGCTTAGATAGAAATGAACTACCTTTAAGCTTAAGAACGGTACGAACGAAGGAAGAGGCGATAAGTTAGCTGCCCCTTAATGTTTCGCTACCCGCACAAAGTGTTGCCAATACTCCTCAAATAACCAGAAAAGACAAAGGTAGATGGTGCTCAATACGCCGGAATCCATGATATTGGCAGCTCTGGTTTGGCATGGTTTTTACACGTTTCACCCATATTTTAAACTTCTATAATTATGAAAAAAATCAATTATTTTCTTTTTCTTGGTGCGGCTTCCTTTATGGTAGCTTGTGGATCAGGCACCAACAATTCAGGGGAGTTGTCCGACAGCTTAGGTATAGCGCCAGGATCTCCCGCGGAAGTCAATGATAATTTAGGTGCGGATAATAACGCCGAGTTAACTGCGGTCGCTGAAATATCCGGCGCAAGTGGCAGTGAAGTAACGGGTACAGCTACTTTTACCCAAAATGAAAACGGTGCTGTCACCATGGCCATTCGCGTAGAAAATCTTTCTCCAGGAGAGCACGCTATACATCTGCATGAAAAAGGAGACTGTAGTGCGCCTGACGCCACTTCAGCGGGCGCCCACTGGAACCCAACCGATGACCCTCACGGTAAACGAGGTAATGACGGGTTTCACGCCGGCGATATTGACAATCTTGTTGCAGGAGAAGATGGTGTGGCTACCTTGGAGATGGAATTTGACGATTGGACAATAGGCGGGTCCGAAGAGACCAACATTCTTAACAAAGCTGTCATCATCCATGCCGACCCGGACGATTTCGAGTCCCAGCCTGCTGGTGCTGCCGGAGGAAGAATTGCTTGCGGAGTGATTCAAGCTTCGGCTTAATCCAACCGCTGACGTAACGATAAAAGCCCGTGTTGAAGAACAACACGGGCTTTTTCAATTCCAAGGAGAATCAATTATTGCTGGCTTCTTCTTCGCTTTGCGCAAGAAGATAAGCTTTGATAAATTCGGTTAACTCGCCATCCAAAACCGATTGCACGTCGGAAGTCTCATAACCCGTACGGGCATCCTTCGCCAATTTGTAGGGATGTAGCACGTAATTTCGGATCTGGGATCCAAAATCTACCCGAAGCTTCCCTGACTCCACTTTCGCACGTTCTGCATTTCTTTTTTCCATCTCCAACTGATAAAGCCTTGATTTAAGCATCTGCATGGCCTTTTCCTTGTTGGCCAGTTGAGAGCGCTCGATCTGGCAAACCACGACTATGCCTGTCGGCTTATGGGTCAGCTGTACCTTTGTTTCCACCTTATTGACATTCTGCCCGCCAGCACCACCTGACCGGGAAGTATGAAAATCAATATCGGCGGGACTGATTTCAATATTGATGGTGTCATCCACGACAGGATAAGCATATACCGAAGCAAAAGAGGTATGCCTCCTTCCGCCACTATCAAAGGGGGATATTCTTACCAGGCGGTGAACACCGATTTCAGATTTTAAAAACCCGTAGGCTAAAGGACCGTCAAATTCCAAAGTGACCGACTTGATCCCCGCGACTTCACCTTCCTGAAGGTCAACCTCCCGGACCTTGTAGCCGTTCTTCTCGCCCCACATGATGTACATTCGCATCAGGATGGACGCCCAGTCATTGCTTTCAGTACCTCCTGCGCCTGGATTAATCTCCAGCATGGCACTCAGTTGGTCTTCCTCGCTGCTCAGCATTTTCTTCAGCTCAAGGTCTTCGACCTTTTTCAGGGCAATTTGGTAGTCCTTTTTGATTTCCTGCTCAGAAACGTCTCCTGCGGAATAAAATTCGTAAAGCACTTCCAAATCATCGACCTTACTCTTTATTTCTTCATAGGAAGAAGTCCATGCTTTGCGGCTTTGGATCTGCTTCATTACTTTTTCGGCTTCCTCCGTATCGTTCCAAAAATCCGGCTGGGCTGAAATAGCTTCAAAATCGGCTATCTCTGCAATCTTACGATCGTAGTCAAAGATACCTCCCCAAGGCCGTAACACGAGCCTTCAAGTCTTTCAACTGTTCTGATGTCATAATTTATTTAGTTTTTGATAAAAATTGAACTGCAAATTTCACGAAATATGCCGGGTAAAAAAAACATGGTGCGGATTTTAACAATGGAATTTGAAACTATATTGGGCACAATGAATAGTTTCAAACAGCTTTTTGATTCCCCATTCTTGTTTCGCCCTACAGTAAAATCCATAAAAGTACCGGGAAAATAAAAAAAGACAGTTGGGAAGCAAATAAGCATCTTGATATTAATGCTTTAAACATAACTTATGGGCGAAATTTGCACATTTCCGCTGGGAGGATAAAACAATGAGTTCTTTATTACACATCAAAAAAAGAGGCTCAGAAATGATCCGAGCCTCTTTAGATTCTTTTGATATCGTCAGTTTTATTCCTCTTTTTGATAGAGTGTGTTAAACAACAATTTGTAGGTACCATGAGCTTGTGCCCTGAAGGTGATCTCTGGGCTAAAGGCATAGAGGTAACCTTTTCCTATAGGTGCTGCAAATGAGGTGATCCCATCCTTGAGGTAAGACTGGCCCCATCCCCAGCCGCTTTTCAACGGCTGATCCGTATCAATCCACGAAAGCACCTTTAGGCCTTGGCCCAAGGCTTCAGGCTTAAATTTATAGACCGGGCTGTTGTTGAACATCACATCAACTTCCTCAGCCATTCCCCAGTTGGCAGCCTGGGAGGGATCCAACCTGGTTTTTAGGATACTTCCCGGGACATAATATTTTTCTCCAGGTAACGGTTTTTCCTTTCCGTCTTTGTCCAATTCGAGTAAGGCATTGGCAACCGGTAATCCAAGATGATAGGCAAGGGCTGTACTGCTGCCCACTGTTACCACTTTCCCTCCTTTTTCTATAAACTGCTTCAATTGGGGAACCGACTTCTCAACAGTGATGCTTCCCAAAGTGGGATGGAGCTCTGCGGGTACTTCTTCCTTCTCAGGCAATCTGCCGTATCTCATCTCTGTTCCTCCTACCGGAGGGATACCACCGCTGATGAATAAGATGGCGTCATACTTCGAATTTAGATTCCCCGCATCAATTTCATTCGGAAAGACCACCTGAAAGTCAAAATGATACTGTTCCATGATCCAACGCACCCATCCGGAAGGCATAGAGCCTCCATAATTGTCAAATAAGGCAATCCTGCTGGGGCTGATTTTCACCATTCCAGAAGTATCCTTTATTTTCACCCCTTCGGCCTGTGTACCCAGTGCTTCATTGGAAACAGTCAGCAAGTCATGGCCTTCTTGTGGAACATAAAATGATCCCGCCGGAAATTCACCGAAGGATTCATTGATCCTAAACACCTCGATACCCGATTTTAACAAATCATTGACCACAACAAAAGAATTGTTGATCTTCGCACTTAGCATATAGCCGGTTTTGGATGGTTTAAGATCGCTGGCTGGAGGAGTCTGGAGTTCACCATAAGCCACTTGTTCAAAGGGGCCATCAAAGCCTTCCAAAATTCTATCGTACTCTGC
Organism: Cyclobacteriaceae bacterium; assembly: GCA_035307285.1. Classification (GTDB taxonomy): domain Bacteria; phylum Bacteroidota; class Bacteroidia; order Cytophagales; family Cyclobacteriaceae; genus DATGMS01. Next base: position 589 of record DATGMS010000390.1, on the reverse strand, counting down.
GCCCATCTGAAAGGCCAGGGTCCAACCTGCAGCATCATAAGGTCGCACCGGAGGCCCTCCTGGATACTGGAAATCATTGGGGTAATCTTGAGGCTCGAACATATCGAGGATGTGCGGCCTAAAAGCTTGGTCCGTTTTGACGATATAGGATCCTTTCGGATAAGACTTCCCTTGTACGGCAAAGGCATCCTTGGCTTTTTCCACCCTTATTCCTGTTCTGATCAACGCGTTGACAAATTGTATGGCAGTGGCAAAATCCTTTTGTCCGGCAGGAATAATATATCCCCTGGGATCCCGTGATGCCGGAGCTTGATAGACACTATCATAATAAAGGAAGGGAATCGTGCTTGCCCTAAAGCCTTCGACAGGTTTGGCTTTGCCGGCTTTCACATCCTTATCAAAAGCGGCTTGAATGGCCTCCACCTTCTTTGGATACGGCGTCCAAAAATCATTGCTGCCTTTATTGATGGAGTTTTTACCCATAGAATAGATGTTGTACAGCAAATGGTCACTGTTCCTTGCCGCATAATCCAGTACAGCATAATTCATCGACACAGAATAATCGATGGACTGGCAGAAGTGCCATGTC
>DATGMS010000389.1:0-9807 GCA_035307285.1 Cyclobacteriaceae bacterium | reverse complement strand
CCGTTTTATTATTGCAACAATTGTCCTTCTTTCTTAGCTATTTCCAATAGGCTATCTTTATTGTTAGCCATATTCGTCCAATCCATCCTTTGTCTTGGATCTATGCCATTAAAATACTTTTCAATATTGGTGTATCCATCTCCATTCAGGTCTCCGAGGGCATCTGAAGGATCATTGGGATCTAAACCAAATTTCTTTTCCCAACTATCGGGGATTCCGTCATTGTCTTTATCTATATAAGGGTCCCCCTTGTATTCTGGATAGCCTCCGACTTGGCTGATATCCATGATAATTCCCTTTTTATAGGAGTCCGCTCCTAATCTTCTTTTTATAAAATCACTCCCTGTGTCTACTACCTGTCGGTCTAGATAATCGATTTTTCCCGTTTTAACTTGGCGGATAATCCGGGTATCTACGGCGTCTCTTTTAGGCAAAACCGCTCCCACGTGTTCCAATACGAAATCATAAGCATCTTCTGCGGACAACAACATGAAATACGCGGCCTTAAAAGGCTCATCCTGTCGGATATAGGCAAAATGAGCTTTCTTTTCTTCATTGGATAAGCCTCCCGGCTGTACACCGCCTTCCCAATTATCCTGCGATACTTTAGGGTTGCCGACGACAAAATTTCCGTCGACATACGCCCTTCCGAAGGTTCTGGGTTCATACCAACCTGCTTCAGGCTTAAGAATTCTATGGCGGATATCTTCTTCGGGAGTGATAGGGCCCGGCTTATAATAGTTGTTGATGATATTGTACATGGACCTAAAGTCGCCGCCGTCTACTGATCGGTTCCACCAGTTAAACAGCACATTGTTAGCAAATGTAAAATCCCCATACATGCCAATTGAAGGATTTCTAGCTACATTGTTCGCCCAAAGATTCCGAAGAAAGGTGCTGTTCAGCCCACCGATTGTGCTTCCGAATGCATGGTTATAAGTATCCAACCCTTCTGATGAGATGGTATTTTGGATGGTAATGTTGGCTGCAGGAAGCTTCTGCGTTTCAGAATTCTCATTGGCTGTGAACATATTCCTATACATGGACAAATTTTCATCCAGCCCCCAACTTACCGAACAGTGATCAATGATGATATTTCCCATGGGGTCGCCACCTAAAGCATCATCTCTCCGGGTCACGTCCGTGCTTCCTCTTCTAAACCTCATATGTCTGATGATCACGTCATGGGTGTCTATGGCAAAGGTCTCTCCAGCGACACAAACACCATCACCCGGCGCGGTCTGCCCTGCGATGGTCAGATAAGGTGCCCGGACACTGATAGGGGTCTTTAATTTAATTATACCTGCCACGTTGAAAACAATGGTTCTCGCACCGCCCGCCTCGCAGGCTTCGCGCAAGGTTCCCGGGCCACTGTCTTCCAAACTGGTCACCACAAATATTTTTCCGCCCCGGCCTCCTGGTGTATAAGCCCCTCCACCTTCTGCGCCGGGAAATGCAGGAATTTTGCTTTGCACAAAATCATTGGGATAGGATGCCCAAGGAAGATAAGGCCGTCCCTGCTTAGCTTCCTCTTGAATGGTCGGATAAATCTCTTCCCATACTTTTGCCAATCTCGCCTCCTCCAATGCCATTATTGAATCTGTTTTAGCCTGTAAATCCTCAGGAATGGTAGGGTATTGGGCGAACGCCTGACTGTGTAAAAAGGAAAGGAACAGGATATGCGTAATTATTATTCTAAACTTCATATGGATTCATCAACAGTTCAGTGCATTTTATTCAGGGAGCGAGTGCGTGGGCCCGACATTGCCGGACAATGCCAACTCCTCCTTGACACTTACCTTTATTCAATTGTATTTATATTTATATCTATTTTATTCAACCAACGGATCGAATGTTCCCTGGCCACTTATGCTGTTCCAACCTTTGGTCTGTTCCAGGTAAGGCGAGGCACTTAAAATTTCATCATTGAAGCCGAAGAAATAATATTCATCGAACCAAGCATAACTCCAGCTTTCAGGGTTGGTGGGATCCAGATCATCCTTTTCCAATACCTCAAAGTGATTTTCATATAAATAATCCAGGTACTGCTCTTCATTTTCTATACCCTCGGGGTACGCGTCCGTATTGCGGTCGATAATCGGTGCGGGACCGGTACCCGTGCTGAGCATGGGGTCGGCACTTCCCTCATAGGCGGCTCCTGATTCATCTTTGACCACTATAAAAACCCCCTTTCTCCTCATTCCAGCTATGGGTTCAAAGCCCAACCGGCTTAGCGTCCCATGAGAATCATCGAAGAGCATCCACCTTCTCAAGTCCCAATATCTTTTGCCTTCATAAGCCAACTCAATTTTTCTTTCATTCAATACCGCAGCAAAAGCGTGATCACGATCCATGATGTTGCCTAAACCATAGGAGCCGTCCCGATTCTCCACTCCGGCACGTTCTCTTATCTCCATGATCCCGTTCAGCCCTTCGGAAGTATTACCTATTCCGATGGCTGCTTCCGCCAGATTGAGAACCACTTCCGCAAACCGGATCTCCATGACATCAAGGCCGCTAACGGTAAAATTTTCGGAATTACTTGCTTGTGGATTGGTGGCTTTACGCATGTAGATTCCGCTTGAATTGGCCCCCTGAGACTCTGTGGTACCGGTTGGGGTTTCTTCCCCCGCACTTCTATACCACCTGTAACTCCAGTGCCTGTAATCCTGATCTTCCCGGTAGGGCCAAGCTGCGCCATTATAAATAAATGTTTTGTAGAACCTTGGATCCCGATTCTTATAGAATTTTTGGGCATCATACTCGTAAAGGGCTGATTCCCCAGGATTCATCCCATCAGCCATTGGGAAAGCGTCCAATAATTGTTTCGTGGGGGTAATCTGCCCTGCCCCTCCAATTTCACTTGGACGGCAGGCTCTTTCCCAACCGTTGTTTTTCCTAGTCTGATCAGATGTAATATTATTAAAGCCATAAATCATAACTGCCTCAGGATTGTTAACTTCTTCAAACCACATGTTTTCCCAAGCTTCTCCATCTTCTAGACTCCCTTTTTTATATAGCCCAAAACCATTGGCTTCCAAAATGTTTTTGGCTTCCAGGTTGGCATCATAGGCTCTCTGCCATCTGGAGACATCGTCGTCGCGGTTAAATTGCGGACTCGCCCATGCGAGAAGCACCCTGCCCTTAAAAGCCGCTGCAGCGCCACTGGTAATCCGTCCCCAATCGGCCGCCTCCCATTTTCCTGGCAACATTTCCATGGCCAGATCAAGGTCGGCAACTATTTGATCGATACAATCAGCGGTAGAACTTCTGGGGATTCGGATATGATCACCACCCGAGATTATTGGATTTTGTGCTTCCAGAACCAACGGAACGCCTCCGTAAAGTTTGACCAGATCAAAGTACTGCCAGGCCCTCCAAAAGTGCAGTTGCCCTTTTAGTTGCATTCTAACTTCCTCGGGAAGTCCATGCTTGTCTATTTCTGATAAAAAAATATTGATCTGCCTCATCCTCGTCCAGGTGTTGTTTCCAATACTTGTATTCATCCTGCTACCAAAATAATCCAGTGCATGATCTTCGATAAACGATATCTGTGCATAAGGCTTGTTGATGGCACTTTCTCCGGGAAGCTCGTCGCTGTTTTTCGAAAATTCAAAACCGCCGTAAAGGTCCCAAATCAGGGCTCTGTTATTATTGGCCGGCTGAAACAGACCATATATATAATCTACATAGCCCCTTGCCATCAATTCATCCTGAAAAACCTGCTCATTGACTCCTGTTAAATCCCTCTTTTCTTCCAGGAAGTCCTCGTTACAAGCTGTGACCAAGAAAATTCCAAAAACAGCAATATATATTTTGTTAACTTCTATCAGACTTTTCATATTTCGTAATGTTTTTATTACCCCAATTCTTTATTTTCCAAGCGTCTACAGAGATAGGTTGATCCCTAGGGCAAAGGTTCTCAGCACCGGATACGTATCAAATGCTCCTTCTGAGTCTTTATAGTCAAAAGGATTGTATAAATTCAGGGGGTTAATGCCGCTAAGGTACACCCGCGCATTGCTCACGTTTAGAGAATTGGCCAACCGGTTGGGTATACTGTAATTGAGACTGAAGCTTCTTACTCTCATCCTAAAACCATCGACTTCCCAGAAGGATGACAGAGGTTTTAAGCTGATGTTCTCATGATAAGGATTAGGATAAACCCCTTCTGGATTCAGGTCCGGATCATAGATATTATTCCAGAACACCGGTGCACTTTCATAGGCGTTGTTAATTGAATTGTTAAGTTTGTTCCTGTCCATCTCCGACCACCCGCCGAAAGATCCTGCTATTACACAATCAAAACTCAGGGATTTATACCCAAACTTGAGCGTCATTCCATATCCATAGTGATTGGATGCCCGCTTAGCAAGCTGCACCTGGTCGTTGTCATCAATGATACCATCGGGCGCCGCAAATGTCCCATCTGCCTGCAAAGGTCCGCGGAGATCTCTATAGTACAGCATACCGGGCCTCAGTTGGTCAGCAGTGACGCCGAACACCTGATCGATATCGTATTGCTCAGTATAGGCATCTATGTCTGCCTGGTTTTTGAACATGCCCATGTAATCATAACCCCACACGCCATTGTCCGTGGATTTATTGGGCTGGGCGTTCCATGGGTAAAGTATATCTGTGTCATTGAAGTTACCCACCTTCACCTTATTGTCGGACCAGGAAAAACGGGTATTAATCCCATAACGGAAATCACCACGCTGATCATCCCAGCCGACGGCAAGCTCATAGCCGAAAAAATCGATCTCGCCAAAGTTTTCTGCTGCTATACTACCTCCTACTGTAATAGGTACACTACCCGTTCTTTCCAGCAATAAATTTGTTCCCTGATTATAGAACAATTCAACGGTGGTTGAGAGTCTGTTGTCCAGAAATAATGCATCCACTCCCAGGTTGTTTTTGAAGTCGTTACTCCATGTCGCATCCCGGTTAGGAGACGCCTCCATTTTCATACCTGTAGAAGTAGGTTCGTTGCCTCCAAATACAGCACCCTTTCCTCCCTGGAAGGTATACCGTTGCCGCCATTGCCATGGTCGAGTATCATCTTTTCCCAACAGACCTACAGAGTACCTAATTTTCAAATGATTAATTGACAAAGAGTTGAAAAAGCTTTCGTTGGAAATGATCCAGCCCAGGGATCCGGAATAGAATTTTCCCCAATAATTTTCAGGGGCGAATTTGGTGGAAGCATCGCTTCTAAAAAGAAACTCTGCCAGGTACTTTTCGGAATAGCTCCAATTGGCCCGTCCTACATAGGAAAGATTCCCGGATTCATTAAAGTTGGTCTTCCCGTCAATATTTCCAAATGCAGTTCCAAAATGTCCCGTAGTCCCTTGAGAAGGTTTCTCCTTCCAGACATCTTCCTGGGAGGTTTCAGCCTCAGCTTTTTCCACTGTGACAAGCGCACTAACATTGTGCTGTCCTATTTCTCTCGAATAGTTTAATGTGAAATTGCTTTGCTGGGAAAGCGAACGGCGGTTGGAAAAATACACCCTATCACCATTCAGATACTCCCTGCCAATCGTCATTTCGGCACCATCATAAATATGCCGGTTTTCTCCCAAGCGGTCAAACTCATACAGCATGTAAGAAGTGCCTATCTGTGTGCCTCTGTCGGCTCCCATATTCCTACCATGGGAAATCCGGGCCTGCAACCCTTGAACAAATGGAATATCATATTGGGCATAAATATTTACAGTCATGAACTGTTCCGTATTGGTGGCCAAATTCGCCAGTCTTTCAATTTCGAAAAAATGATAATTGGAAATGTCCTTTGAACCAGTGGATCCTGGCAGTTTAACAGGATACTCACCATTATACATGGGAACATACCGGGGAGCCTTCAGAAGGTTTTTGTAGTCATTTTCGTCGTTTTCGTTCCCGATTTTGTTAAACGTCTTGGTGAGATCGGAATAATATCCACCTACCTGAAGGCCGACCTTCAGGTTATTTGCTACATCCATATCCGCCCCTGCACGGAAATTCCAGCGGTCATAATCCAAGCTGCTCAGGTTGCCGTTTTGGGTGTAATAGGAAACGTTGGCAAAGTAAGTCGCCTTTTCCGACCCTCCGCTTACGTTTAAAGTGTGACGCATATTAAAGGCGGTCGACCAAGCTTTGTCAAGCCAATCATAATCAATGTTCCGAAAATGATCCAGCTCATCCTGACTAAAAAACCGGTTTTCATCTCCGGGGGTAGCATTGGCACCGTTGGGGCCGTTCATAATATTGTAATAGTTGCCAAAATCATAGGCACTCATCATTTTTGTCCTGTAGGCTTCATCATTAATGCCGAATGTACCGCTATAACTGATCCTTGGGACTCCAGCCTTACCCCTTTTGGTAGTCACCAATATTACTCCGTTTGACCCTCTGGAACCATACACCGCTGCCGAGGCATCTTTCAAAAATGAAATACTTTCAACTTCAGATGGATCCAAATTATTGAACTGGGTAGCATCATTCGAACCGTCTCCCCCGACTTGAATTATCCCGTCTATCACAAAAAGAGGGGTGTTATTGCCGCCATCTTTGGAAAGGCTAATTGGGTTTCTGATGGTCAAATTGGCCGCTCCACCGGGCCTGGTGTTTCCCCCACTTACCCCTACACCGAGGACCCGACCTGCAAGAGCAGTACCCAGATTCCCCGTAGGAAGGTTTTCCAACTCCCCGGCATCAATCGATTCCACGGCTCCTGTCAAATGCGCCTTCCTCATTTCTCCATACCCTACCACAATTACTTCTTCCAAAGAAGTATCATCAAAGCTCAGTACCACATCAATCACCGTCTGGTTACCTACTTGAATGCTTTGCTTTTTGAAACCGATAAAAGAAAATGTCAGGGTTGAGCCATCGGGCACTTCCAGCTGATAGTTTCCCTCAGAATCAGTCACAGTACCTTTTGAAGATCCTTCTACCGCAATGGTTGCTCCCGGCAGCGGTTCTCCGGATTCATCTGTCACCCTTCCTGATACCACTACCTCCTCCTCTTCCATCGCTTTATTGTGATTGGCATCCCGGTTCTTCACACTGATTCGATCATTCACCTGTTGAAAGGCTAAAGCGTGTGATGCAGAAAGCAATAATAGAACCTGCTCAAGCGACTGGTTCTGTACATTTAAATTTACCCGTGCCTGTTCATTGATGAATTTTTTCTCAAACACGAAGGACAGTTCGGTCAAGTTGCTTAATGTGGCAAACGTTTCTTCAAGGGAAGCATTTTCGAAATCAACGGTGACCATGATTTCCGAAATGTCCTTCGTCCCTTGGGCGTTTGAATTTCCGGCATAAAGAAGGTTTATGAAGAAAATTTGCAACACCAATCCATAGAGAGAGAATTTACCCATCATATAAAGACAGTATAGATGTTTTTTCATACTTTTAAGTTGTTTTGGTGAATCGTGATTCCTGAAACATTTACAATGACGGCATTAGCCTGAGAAACTCTGCCGTCATTAACCTCTATTTAAAGCCAGTGACTTTTGTCATTGGCTTTTTCACTTAGCTGCTGTTACATTTTTTATAATTGAATAAAAACGGATCTTTCCGAAATCTGAAATTTGCATTGGAAAGAATAACAGATACTTTTTAATACATTTTCCAGGGAATCGTTAATAAATTCTCCGGAAATCTTTAGTTCTTCTACCCCTTTCCCGCTGATGGTAATTTCTACTCCGTACCACTTTTCCAAAATGGGTATTGCTTCTGAAAAAGGAGTATCGTTAAAATACAATATCCCCTTGGTCCAGAGCAAAGCCGTCTCGGCCTTAAATTGCGATTTCTTAAAATCAACGGAAGTCAGCAATGCTTCTTCGCCCGCTGAAAGAAACAGCAAATCGTTACCTTTCCCAGGCCCATTTTCGTTTTCTACCTTTACTTTTCCCGATACTAGCATAACCTGTGTCTTCTCCTCATCTTCATATCTTTTTACAATAAAAGAAGTCCCCAAGGCCTCGGTGGTTAACTCACCGCTCATGACCCGAAAAGGTGTCAATGAATCTTTAGCTACTTGAAAAAATGACTCTCCTGCTAAGAAAACATCCCTATTGGATTTGCCAAACCCCGCATTATACCGGATCTCACTGGAAGAATTTAAAATGACCTCACTTCCATCCGGAAGGCGGATGCGTTTTTTCTCACCCGGCCCAGAAACGTTGCTAATCCATTGGTCCTCAACAGCAGCCAAAGGGCCTTCTCCTTTTTCCGGCAACGGCTCTAAAGTCCAGATCGCAAGGGTAGCTCCGCTCATCAAGACCAGTAAAATAGCGGCCCAATTCATCCATCTCCTATACTGGCTAGGTTCCCTCCCGATGGGGACACCACCTTGTTCTTTTGCATCGATTTTTTGATCAATAGAAGACAATAGGCGCTCTTGATCTTCGTCATCCCATTCAGACACCTGGTTGCCAAGCGCCAAAAGTATTTCTTTCGCTTCGAGAAATACAGCGGATTTTTCCGGATTTTTTTTGGTCCAGGTTTCCCAGAACAAATTCCGTTGATTCGCCTCATTCAGAACCCATTCCCTAAAGGAATGATCGTCCAGAAAATCTTCTACCTGATTAAATTCTCTCTTCAATTGCTTAGCTGTTTTACTTAAGGGGAGACTGTCTGCCGAATCTCATCTGTATTAGATAAAAAAAACTAAAATTGTTTAAAAAATTGTACCGGGGTTTAAAAATAGGCTATTAACAGACAGTAATGCGATGTAAGGCCACTGATCAGTTAGAAGAATAATGCTTGTTTTTGGATAAGGACCCTTTTAATATCTTAATGGATTTAAAGATCAGATTGTATATATGGGGAACCTGAACTTTCATGAGTAGGGCGATCTCTTCATACTTAAGATTGGTGAAATATCGCAGATGAATTGCTTCCCGCTGCCTTTCGGTCAGCAGATCAATGGCCTGATGAAGAGCTTCATTTGACTCCTTAACATGTTGTTCTATGACTAATTGATCAAGGTAAGATGATTCAAGTTGAACCTCGTCAATAACAGCATCTGGTTTTGCTTCTTTTCTGGAAGTAGCAAGTCTTCTAATGATTTCTCTTCTAAAGGCAGTAAACAAATAAAATTTAATGGAGACTTTGATTTGGGTGGATTTACGCTTATCCCATAGGTCCAGATAAACATCCTGAATGACATCTTCTATAATCTCTCGGCTTCCGGTGAATTTTTGACCATACTTAAAAATATCCTTAGCATACAATTTAAAAGAGTGACCAAAAGCTCCCCGGTCATTGGATGCTATCAATTGCCATAATTGCGCATCTTCCAGCAGTTCGTAATTCATAGCCAAAGGTGGTTATGGTGGGTAAATCTTGAGTCCTTATAATCCGTACGTCATCGCTGATCCACTTCTTTTATACTTGGAAAAGCCAGAAGATTGAAAATAGTAAGGCGCTAAGATTGACAAAGTTAAAAAGTGTCATCGCTTAACCTTCCTGTACTTTCCAGTAGAGATCAAGAAAATCAAATAAAACCGGAAAGCACTTTTAGATCAAAAAAAGTATAACAACATCAACCCCCATCAAACATAGGAAATAGAGGAAGGTTGATGTTGTGGAAATTACCTGCCATTAAGGCCATTTTTTGATAAGGTATCATGATTATTAGCCAGCTCTCCCCAATCTACTTTATGAGTAGGATCAATACCGTTGATGTACTTTTCTATATTGGTATAGCCATCGCCGTTCAGATCTAAATTGGCATCGGTGGGATCATTGGGGTCCAATCCATATTGTTTCTCCCATTCATCTGGCATGCCATCATTATCGGTATCCACGTAAGGT
>DATGMS010000388.1:0-5331 GCA_035307285.1 Cyclobacteriaceae bacterium | reverse complement strand
CATTTTTTCGTAAAGTGCAGGATCTTGCTTTTCGTGGGAATAAGTACGCTTAACTTCTTTCCCCACCGCCTTGGTCAATTCTATCTGGACCTGACAATGTCTTTTGATTTCTTCATGGGCAACCTGAATGGCTTCGATCATCTCGTCTTCCGAAATTTCATTGCCTTCGCCTTCTACCATCAAGATAAACTCCAAGGATCCTGCCACTATAAGTTCCATAGTAGCAGTGGCCAACTGTTTTGGGGTAGGATTGATCTTATACTCTCCGTCGATTTTGGCGACCCGTACTTCAGAAATAGGGCCATTGAACGGGATGTCCGATACCGCTAAAGCAGCGGAAGCCGCTAGGCCTGCCAAGCAGTCCGGCAATACCTCCTCGTCGGCAGACATTAAAGTAATCCCAATCTGGCTGTCCGAGTGATAATCAGAAGGAAAAATCGGCCGAATAGCACGGTCAACCAGACGGCTGATCAATATTTCATAATCCGATAGCCTTCCTTCTCTCTTTAAAAATCCTCCCGGAATCTTTCCAGAGGACGCAAACTTCTCCTGATAATCAACCGACAACGGAAGAAAATCCACATCTTCCCCAGCCTCCTTCTTTGAAACCACAGTAGCCAAAAGCATGGCCTTACCCATTTTTACAACTACCGCCCCATCAGCCTGTTTGGCCAAAGCGCCAGTTTCAATGATAATTTCCCTACCATCTTCAAGGGTGATGGTTTTTGATATAATGTTTGGTAACATAGATTTTTGTTAAAATAAGTCTTGTGTAAGTTTTAAAAAATAATGCTGGGAGCAAGAAAAAAGTAAGGTTCTTACAGATGAAGAACCTTACCTAAAGTTATTTACGTATTCCTAAATCAGCAATGACCGCTCTATATCTTTCGATATCCTTTTTGGTCAAATAATTGAGAAGGCTTCTGCGCTTCCCAACCAATTTCAAAAGGCCCAATCTTGAAGAGTGGTCTTTTTTGTTGGTCTTTAGGTGTTCGGTCAAATGCTTGATCCTAAAAGTGAACAAGGCAATTTGAGACTCAGGAGAACCTGTGTCAGTATCCGATTTTAACCTACCATGATTTTTAAACAACTCAACTTTTTTCTCTGTAGTTAAATACATGCTTAGTCAATTAAATCTTTATTATTTTTTAAAACAGGTACAAAGATAGATCTATTATTTTTAATAATAAAATATGCCTTAACTTTTCTCTTTGCGCCTTTTAAGATACCGTTGTATTTTTTCGAAAAAAGCGTAATAGAAATCAGCTTCAAATAACCGGGCATCTTTTCTCGCTTGTCTCAAGAAAAATAAACCGAAAGGCAGTAAGGCCGTTACGGAAAACACCGTTCCGAACAAGGCGTTTGTTATACCTTCTTTCGCCCATTTTTCCCCTGTAATTGTCAGCATGTAATAGATGATAAAGAAAATGATGGAGAACAATACAGGCATACCGAGTCCGCCCTTTTTGATAATCGCCCCCAATGGTGCGCCTATCATAAACATGACAACGCAGGCGAATGCCTGGGTGTATTTCTGATACCAAGCGATCTCCCATCGTCTGGATTCCCTTTCGAAACCGTCCAATCGGAGGAAATTGGTGGAGAAATTGTTTTTCAGCGTTCTGGCCGTATTCAAAGCAATTGAGGCTGCCCTGCTTTGAAAGCCGCCCTCATTGACAATGGAATCCAGTCGGTTCCTTTGCTCCACACTCAACGTGATTTCGGGCTCCGTCACAGATTCCTTTCGGGAGGCAGCCACATTCTGGCTCAAGCTACTGATCATTTTTTCCCTTACCGAATCTCTCAACACTTCCTTAATTTTGTCCCTCATGGAATCTTGATCCGCTAAGGCCATTCCCGTTCCCTTATCAGTGACCGTCTGGGATCGTGCATCAGTATCTTCGGAAGGAGTAGGTGCAACAACGGAAAGGCTGTCGGACGATTCCGAGACATGGCTGAGTTGTTCTTGGGAAGCTATCCTTGCCATAGAATCATTCCGGGCGCGGTATTCTTCTTGGACTTTTATGTTTTGAAGGGAATCATGCAGTGCCTTCTTCCTCATCACATCTGGTGGTGCCTCTATTTTTCTGTTGCGGGCAAAATAGGTATACACCGAGCCGGTATTGACATAGTTATAATAAATCCATTGATTATGTTCCCTGTCCATCGAATCCAGATCGCTCCTCAACTGGCTGATGTTTTTGATGGAGCGGTTGCTGGACCATTGTTCCTCCGGCGTTCTACTCATCTCAAAAGCATCCAGGCTGAATACCATTTGATTCTCGGTAAATTGTGTCCTGCTAAAAGTTACTGGTTTCTCGAGATTCCCACGTTGAGGAGCTCCTTCCTGATAACTATTGCCGTTATAGAGAACCAAAGTCATGTACCGGTCATTGAAAAACGGCTCCATTCGCCCAGAGTCAGCGGTAATCACATTAATATTACCAGTTCCGGAAGTATGATCATAGATAAGGATATCGAAAAGCCTTACCTCATCCAGCTTTCTATTTACCTTAATACTGTAATTGGGAATCCCATTATAAAAAACCCCCTCCTTGATATCCAAAGCCGGAGACTTCATGCGTATGTCATACAGGAGGCTGAAAGTTTTCAGGTTGACTTTTGGAACTAGGTAGTTGTTGGAAAGAAAAGCCAGAAAAGAAAGCCCGACAACAAATACTCCGATGGGAAGAAGCGCCCGCAATAAAGAAATCCCGCTGCTTTTGATGGCCGTCAACTCGAAATGCTCGCCTAAATTCCCAAAGGTCATTAAGGAAGAAAGCAACACCGCCAAGGGCAGAGCCATCGGCGAGATACTTATCACGAAATAGCTGATCAACTCCATGTAAACCCCGAATGCTAACCCCTTTCCGAATATCTCATCGAAATATTTTAGCATATTTACCGTCAGCAGAATGAAATCCACCACAATAAAGGTCAATAAAAATGGCCCTATAAAGGACCCTAAAATTAATTTATCTAATTTTTTCATGAAGTGCTACCGCCCTGCATTTCTTCCTTAACAAACGATTTTCACAAAGGTTATAATATTAAACGTAAAAATTTATATTTAAAGATTTTTATCCGCCAATAATTTCCTTGAGTGTACCAATAAGGCTTTCCCAAATGGATTCCTGCTCCTCGTCATCGTAGGCATCGCTATAGTCGATGACCCGTAAAAAAAAGGTCTGTGTCAATTCATTTTCATCCAATCTAAATTCTATAAATGAATGGTCGGTTTGCTCCTCTCCTTCCGCTGCACGAGGATCAAAGAACTCAAATTTCACATTATGGTTGCTCCTCATAATAACCGCTTTCGCAAAATGATCCTCGCCATCGTATACGAAATTATAAACCTTATCTTCATTAATAGTGACATCATCCGCAAACCACTGCGATAGACCACTTGCGGTACTTAAATAGGGGTAAATTATCTTCCTGGAAGTATTAATCTGAAAATCAGCGACAAATTTATTTTTAACCATTGCTCGATTGTTTCTTTTATTAAAAACGTGTTTTTTTCGGGGCTACGCTTGCATATAACCGATTAACCCCACATATTTGCACTCCAATTGGCGGACATGCTGCCAAACCAGGTGATTTAGTTTTCGACTTTATACCTGAATTATTGATCCTTACGGCGAGGTAGCTCAGATGGTTAGAGCGCAGGATTCATAACCCTGAGGTCGGCAGTTCGATCCTGCTCCTCGCTACTATTAACTAGGCTTTGGCATGTAGATGTTAAAGCCTTTTTTCTTTTTATATTGCATGGTACTACTTTTTAACCGTTGGCTATGTTAACGGCGTTTTGATATGGAGTCTTTCCACACAGTTTCTAAAGCAACAGCGAATCCTGAAATATCTGTAAAGGCCAATATAAACCCTTTTACCATTAAAACCTATACCTAACAGATACATTGAAAAATGACCGCACTGGGAATCGTCATTTAGGCGATCAGGTTTTACCATTCGTCAGTTGCACGTCCTGCTGTTTCCAAAAAAAAGATAGTACAAGGATATCAATCCTTATAAGGATCCCTTACAGAATTGCTGGCCATGCAAACCACTATAGGCCTAAGCCTGGTCTCAATAGCAATGCTATCCTGATGAAAACCCAAAACTTCATCGAGTTTTTTATAACAACCGGGAGCCTCATCAGCACCGCCTCCAAAAAGAAAAACCCCCTTTTCAGCGACCGACTGACGCATTTGGTTTTCATCAATCAATCCAGGAGCCACCTGTACCCTTTTTCGGCCCCAGCCTTTAAATTTACCCGCAGCTTTGGTCCTCGACATCACCCTGCCTGCTCCATGAACAGTTGAGTAAAGATTTTCCCGAGCCTCCCCCGTGTCCAGCCCCCGCACAATCAAGCTTTCATCATGCATGTTGGAACCGATAAAACTCCGTTGTCCGGGGAAAGCAGGTGTGGATCCCTTCCGTACCACAAAATAGCGCTCACCGTCATGTTCTTCCATAAAGGCAAAGTTGTGGTGGTTATGAACCTCGTCCAGATAGTCTGAATTCCCTTGGATGATTTCGGCAACCGTCCGGCATACCCACTCCCTCCCCGCATAGGCATACTGTCCACCTAAAGTCATCGCTTCCAAATAACTCTGGCCAATATCCGAATCCACATCCACTATACACGGATCGGCATCCATCCCGTCCTTTGCTCCAAGCCGTTTCAAAAAATGGGACGTTGCCTTATGCCCTAGACCTCTAGAACCAAAATGCACACCTATCCATACAAAATCGTCCTGATCCCTGAAGACATCCACGTAATGGTTTCCCGAACCAACGGTACCAAGCTGGGCGGCCGCCATATCTTTCAAACCTGCCAAGGCCTCGTTGTTCCAGTGCGCATCTATATCCAGAAATTCTGCCTCTACCGGAGTTTCATTGACCCGTCCCATCCCGAAAGAGATGGAACGGTTGATCTGCCGGCCAATGGCTTTCCAATCTTTAATTTCAGCAGCCTTCAGGGGTAATTTGACTGCCATATTACCACAGGCTATGTCAAATCCTACGCCTGAGATGGAGATCCTGTCTTTATAAGCGGCCACTCCGCCAATAGGATGGCCATAGCCCAGGTGCCCGTCCGCACAAAGAACAAATTTATCCGCCCCCTTGGCCAAAACGTTCTTTGCCTGAAGAATTGTGCTTTCCTCGTGGTTCCCTATTATTTTTAAACTCATGTTTATCTTCTTTTTGAATTTAAAACGAACCTAGAAATGTTTGGTTTAAATAGAAGAAGAAACGAAACAGGAAGATTTTAGTTAATAACGCTTGTGGTAAAGATCAATTTATGACAGCACTCAATCGGCGAGCAAC
>DATGMS010000387.1:0-9159 GCA_035307285.1 Cyclobacteriaceae bacterium | reverse complement strand
CAAACAGAGAAGAGGACAACACAATAATCAAAGTAATGGGAAGAAATTTCATGAATTCCCCGATAATATCATCCCAAAAAGCCAGTGGCAAAAATGCGGAAAGCGTGGTCAACGTGGAAGTAATGATGGGCCAAGCTGCTTCCCCTACCCCTTCCTTAGCTGCACGGATTGGCGATTTCCCTTCATCCATAAGCCTATAGATGTTTTCCACCACGACTATACCATTATCCACTAACATCCCTAAAGCGAGGATAAGGGAGAACAACACCATGAAATTCAGCGAGATTCCTAATGCGTTTAATACTAAAAACGAAATGAACATGGATAAAGGAATAGCAACACCCACAAATAAGGCGTTCCTGAAGCCTAAGAAAAACATCAAGACTAACACCACCAGAATTACCCCAGAAATAATGCTGTTTTCCAGGTTATCTACTTCTGCCCGGGTATATTTGGATTGATCGTTGGTAATGTCCACTTTCAAATCTGCGGGGAAACGGTTCACCTTGGTTTCCTCAATAATGGCTTTGATCTTATCTGCCGCATCGAGCAAATTCTCGCCGCTTCTTTTGACCACATTGACAGTGACCACCGGTAGCTTACTGCTCCGGGCATAACTTTCCCGCTCTTCAAAGGCATCAGTCACAGTGGCCACATCCCGAAGATACACGATCTTGTTGTTTTCGATCTTGACAATAACGTCCTCAATCTGCTTAGGATCAGTAAACTCTCCGGTGATTCGTAGGGATCTCCTGAAGTCACCCGATAATATATTTCCTCCCGACATCGTGATATTCTCTGCACTTACCGCATCAGAAATATCGGAAAAGCTGACCCCCATGGCCTCCATTTGATACAAATCCGCATCGATCCTGATTTCCCGCTCAATGGTGCCTCCAAGATCTGCTTTCGAAATTTCTGGCAACTTCTCAATCTCATCCTCCAGATACTCCGCATATTTCTTCAACTCTTCTTCCGGATAATCCCCGGAAATATTGACGTTCATGATAGGAAAATCCGACGTGTTGATCTCCAGCACATCAGGATCCTGGTCCAAATCTGTAGGCAGTTCATTTTTCGATTTATCCACTGCATCCTTGACATCCTGAAGCGCCTTGCTAATATCCACATTAGGATTAAATTCAACCACGATGGAAGAAAAATCTTGGATTGATGTTGAGCGGATATCCTTAATATCATTGATGCCCTGCAATTCCTTCTCTATCGGCCGGGTGATCAGGTTTTCCATATCCACAGGGGAATTGCCGGGATAGGCCGTGCCGATATATACTGTAGGAATTACGATCTCTGGGAAACTCTCCTTAGGCATGGTCCTATAGGCAAAAATACCCATCGCGGTAATGATCAAGGAAAGTATTAATACGCTCGTACTGTTATCTATGGAAAATGATGAGAGCCCAAACTCCCTAATCACCTTCTTTTTGTTATTTTCCTCTTCCTGTAGTGCCATAGCTTACTTTTGAGCAATACTTACTTTAATATTTTCACTAACTTCCCTAAAACCCTTGTCTACCAAAGTTTCATTCCCCTTGAGCCCTTCCACAATTTCAGTTCTTCCCTGAAAGGTCATGCCTCGTTCGATGTATGCTTTTTTTGCAGATTCATTTTCCACGACGAAAACATAATCTCCTTCATTGTCCTGGAGGATTAGGTTGGTAGGTACGGTGACGGCGCCTTTGTTTTCATAATCCTTGATCCTAATGACAGAGATCATATTGGGTTTAACTCCCTCTCCTTGAGGAAGGAAGGCTTCAATTTTGAACGTCCGGTTGTTGGGGTCTATCACACCGCCGACTGCAGTGATTCGAGTCTTCAGTTCACGGTTAATAGAAGGGAATCTCACCTCTACCGAGTCGCCTCTGTCAAGAATCCCTACATATCTCTCCGATACCTCTCCCTCGATGTATAAATCGCTTTCACCAACGAAGTTGATGACAGGGGTACCTGGCTGTACCATCTCCCCCAGCCTGATGTTGACCTGCTCTACCGTACCGTCAAAGGGCGCCCGGATGGTAGCCCTGTCTTTTTGGGTGGAAACAGACGCCAGATTTTTCTCAAGGATTTCCATCCTGTTCTTGGCTTCTAAAAACTGAACCTCGGTCCCGATCTGCTGATCCCATAGCCGCTTTTGCTTTTCAAAAATTACTTTGGCCAATTCCAGCTGTGTCTCGACTTCTTCGATGTTCCGATCCACCGTTTCGGTGTCCACTTCTGCCAGAACTTCACCTTTTCTAACCCTCATCCCTTCCACGGCTTTTATTTCCTGAACCCTTCCAGAAACTTCTGCGCTGATATTGACATTTTTCTTGGAAAGAACAGCACCGGTTATCTCTACGTAGTGGGCAAATGCTCCTGTGCTCACTGGTGTGGTGGTAATCAACATAGATTTCCTGTGCTCATTGGCATAACCTGTGTCTAGGGCTATGATTTCCTCTTCCAGAGAGGCAATTTTAGCATTCAATTCGGAAGCTTCCTTTTTGTATTCATCTAGCGTTGCCTTTTTGCTTTCCAAATCCTCATTCCCGCTTCCCTGGGTGCCGCAAGAGGTGGCTGAAGCAAGAAATGCAATGATTGAAAGTTTAAGATAGGTTTTCATAAAATCTGGTTTGATTGTTTAGAGGTGTTTTGATGTTGCCTGCTGTCCGTAGGGAGGCCCGATGTCCTAAGACTTCTGCCGACTTACATCTAGTGTCTTATGTCTCACTTTTTAATATCAAGATTATTCCGCCAAAATACCAAGTGCCTTCTCCAAGTCCACCCTCGCGATCAGTGCATCGTACAGTGCCGAATAGTAGTTTGTCTCGGCTTCCTTCAACGCTGCATCGGCTTCCACTACTTCAAAGTTGGAACCTACCCCTTCCTGGTATTTGATCTTGGTTGTTCTGAAAACCTCCATGGCCAGTTCCCGGTTTTCAAGCTGCACTTCCAATGCTCTCAAGCCATTCTGCAAGTTGGCACGTGCTTCGGCCTCCTCAGTGATGACCCTTTGTTCCTGATCATACAGCTGGTTTTGAAACTGCTTGATCTGTACCCGGTTTTGCTGAATCCGATAGCTCTTTGCCAACCCATCAAAAATGGGTATTTCAAGAGATACTCCCAGTACGGAACCGGGATACCACTCTGAATTGAAGATTTCCTTCAAACTACCACCAAATCCCATCCTTGTGTAATTGAGGTTGGCATCAATTCGGGGAAGATACTGAGCCTTGTTGTTTTTCAGATCCAATTTGGCCAAGTTCAAGTTGGTCTGAAGCTGGTCCAGTTCAACCCGCCTCATTCCCGATTCATCCACCAAGGGCTCCACGTCAAAAACCATCTCCAGATCTGCGATGCTTTCTGCCAATTTTAGAGGCTGATTCACATCCATCCCCATCTGCAATTTCAAAAGGTCCAGACTGATTTTGGTGGAAGACCTCGCACGGTCCAGTTCTGTTTTCAAATTGTTGTATTGCACCTGGATACGTGATACATCGATCTTTTCAGAAAAGCCAGTTTCAAACATCACCCGCGTTTCTTTCAGCAAGGTATCCATGCGGCTTAGATTAGCCTGTACCAGTTCTTCCCTTTCCTGACTGACCAATACAGAGTAATAAGCTTTTTTTACGTTTTCTATGACATCATTTTCCGTTTTTATTTTGTCAAATTCCGCCAACTGCCGGTAGGTTTTGGCAGCCTGCAATCCCACGAAATAGGAGCCGTTAAAGATCATCTGATTCACCGTCACGCCTAAGTTCCCACTGTATTCGGGGGAAAACTGCACCGGGACAAATTCTCCTTCTTGCGCTTCGGGGTCGAAGAATATAGCCGGAAAAGGCTGAGAAGGAACAATAAGGTTTTTATTGACATCCACATTTCCCGTGATCTGCGGCAACCCCTGTGCGGTAGTCTCCCCGACCGTAGCCTTGCTTGCTACTATATCTAATTGAGCGTTTTTAACCGTCACGTTGTTTTGCAAAGCATATTCAATGCTTTCCTCCAAGGAAATCACCGACACCTGTTGTGCTCTTCCCTGTGTTACCGTAGTAACCAGTAAAGCAGTAAATAATAAGAGTCTTGCGTGTATGTTCATAGGGTCATTTTACGAATTAATCAATTTGCTCAAGTAGGCCTCTCTTCCTTTCTGAGTCAATATACCGTGGATAAAGTGGTCGAAAATCTGAAGCTGCAAATCGACCATGCTGAAGTCGGCAGCGGAGGGAAGGGACCTGAAATCAAAGGCAATCTGCTCCAGCCTCAGCATAGCCAAAATTTCTACATCAATCTCCTTTCTGAAATAGCCCGCTTCTTTCCCCCGTTTGAGCAAATCAACCATGGTGTTTAGAGCCTTACCCAGCTTAAATTCTTCAAACCTTTTCCATGACTTGGGGTAATACCGTCTTATCTCGTTCAATATTAGTGGATTCATCCCGGAATATTGCTCTTTCATAAACTGAGACACTTGGACAAAATGCTGGATCACATCATCTTCCTGTTCAAAGATTTTATTCAATACGCATTCTTCCCTTTCGAGAAATGCGGAAAAGGCTTCATAGACCAAGGTGCTTTTATCCTCAAATTCCTGATAAATGGTTTTTTTGGAAACTCCCGCCTCGCGCGCTATATCGTCCATCGTCACAGCTTTTACTCCCATCCGTCTGAACAGTGAAGTAGCTACTTCGATTATTTTGTTTTTTAGTTCCACACGCCACTTTAATAATCAAGCCGTAAAACTCAGAAAACTTTATGGTACTTCAAAGTTTCCTGAGTTTTTTTTGAAATAATATTTTCTTATGTGTGCGTATCGAAGGGCTTCACAAAAAGAATCCAACCCTAAGACGAATAAACCCTGTTATTCTACATCTTTCTCCTATAGTTGACCAACGGACGGGTGCCTCACCCACCAAAGCAATCTGATGTGGAAAAGGTTATTTTTTTTATATTTTAAAAATTTCAAAATCATGATAGCCTTTATTAAATGTTCATTAATGGACGATGTGAACACTTGGTGACGTAATAGCGGACACCCTTAGTCAATTACCTTCAATATTCACTTCTGGAAAATGCCAATTCATTCATTCTTTTGATGCATTTGCTTACCTTTGCTCCTTATTTCATAGCCATCGAACATAAAATCATATGATCTTCTTTTTCCAATCTTCTCCGGAAAAAATTTACGCACTTGAATCTTTTCAAACATTAACTGACCAGGACATCGAAAAGTTGAACTGGCTGTTTGGAGGAAGTCGCATTGTTGACCAATCGAAAATTAGTGGCATGTATGTCGGCCCCCGGAAAGAAATGATCACCCCTTGGTCCACCAACGCCGTGGAAATCACGCTGAACATGGGCATCACCGGGGTATCCAGGATAGAGGAATTCTATCTGAAAGATGCCACCACCATAGTGGATCCCATGCTCCAGTCGGTTTATGCGGCATTGGGGCAGGAGATTTTTCATATCGACATCGAACCTGAACCCGTACGATCCATTGACAACATCGGAGAGTACAGCATCAGCGAAGGATTGGCTTTAAGCGGAGAAGAAATCGAATATCTGGAAAAAATAAGCAAAGATCTGGGAAGACCCCTTACGGACAGTGAGGTATTTGGCTTCAGCCAGGTTAATTCAGAACATTGCCGCCACAAGATCTTTAACGGCACCTTTATTATCGATGGAGAAACCAAGGAAAGCACCCTTTTCCAGTTGATCAAAAAGACATCCAGCGAACACCCTAACTATATCGTTTCAGCTTATAAGGATAATGTTGCTTTCGTCAATGGCCCCAAAGCACAACAATTTGCGCCGAAGACACCGGATGAGGCAGATTTTTTTACCACAGAAACCATTGATACAGTTATCTCCCTGAAGGCTGAGACGCACAATTTCCCCACCACTGTGGAGCCTTTTAATGGGGCAGCGACTGGATCAGGTGGTGAAATCAGGGACAGGCTTGCAGGCGGAACGGCTTCCATTCCTTTGGCAGGGACTGCCGTATATATGACCTCATATTCCCGAAGTGAGGCGGGACGATCCTGGGAAAAAGACTTGGAGGAAAGGCAATGGCTTTACCAGACCCCCATGGATATCCTGATCAAGGCCTCCAACGGTGCCAGTGATTTCGGAAACAAGTTCGGACAACCTCTGATCAGCGGAAGTCTTCTCACCTTCGAACATAAAGAAGGCGAAAAGCAATATGGCTTTGACAAGGTGATCATGCAGGCTGGTGGCGTAGGCTTCACGCGAGAAAAATACAGCTTAAAAAACAGTCCCTCCAAGGGCGACCAGGTCGTCATCATGGGCGGCGACAACTACAGAATAGGCATGGGCGGCGGGGCCGTTTCCTCCGTCAATACGGGGGAATTCAGTAACGCCATCGAGCTCAACGCCATCCAAAGATCTAACCCTGAGATGCAAAAACGGGTGGCCAATGTCATTCGCGCGATGGCCGAAAGCCCAAACAATCCGATCATCTCTATCCATGACCACGGAGCAGGAGGGCATTTAAATTGTCTCTCCGAATTGGTAGAAGAAACCGGCGGCACCATCCATTTGGACAAGCTTCCTGTAGGTGACCCTACCTTGTCCGCCAAAGAAATAGTGGGCAACGAATCACAAGAAAGAATGGGGCTTGTCATTCATGAAAAGGATGTCTCCACCCTGAAGAAAATTTCTGAAAGAGAGCGGGCTCCCTTTTATGTCGTCGGAGAAACGACAGGGGACATGCATTTCAAATTTGAAAACTCCGCCACTGGAGAAAAACCCATCGACTGGAGCCTTCATCATCTATTTGGCAGCTCGCCCAAGACCATTCTTGAAGATGAAACCCTTGAGGTCCAATTTGAAGAGATAGTCTACGACAAAAACAGCCTGCAGGAGTATATCCAGGAAGTCCTCCAATTGGAGGCAGTAGCATCAAAAGATTGGTTGACCAATAAAGTAGACCGGTCAGTGACCGGCAGGGTGGCCAAGCAACAGACCACGGGGGCCATTCAGCTGCCACTCAACAATGTTGCGGTGATGGCCATTGACTATACCGGCAACAAAGGGATAGCCACCTCCATCGGCCATGCTCCGGTAGCCGCCTTGGCCGACCCAAAAGCAGGTTCCAGACTTGCTATCGCCGAAACCTTGACCAATCTGGTGTGGGCCCCTTTAGAACATGGGCTGTCAGGGGTATCACTCAGTGCCAACTGGATGTGGCCTGCCAAAAACAAAGGCGAAAACGACCGCTTGTACCGGGCGGTGGAAGCCATCAGTGATTTTGCCATTGAACTTGGCATCAACATCCCTACGGGAAAAGATTCCCTATCGATGACGCAGAAATACCCTGACGGAAACACTGTTTATTCCCCAGGAACAGTAATCATTTCCAGCATTGCCACTTGCTCCAATATCAGAAAAGTAGTCACCCCCGATTTAAAGGAGGTGACTGGAAGCAGCCTGTTTTACATTGACTTCTCAAAAGATACGGCCAAATTAGGGGGAAGCAGTTTCGCCCAGGTGATCAACAAAATCGGGAATGAGCCGCCCACCATCAAGGATAGCGCTTACTTTAGCACTGCCTTTGCCGCCATCCAACAATTGATCCACGAGGATGAAATTTTGGCCGGACATGATATTTCCTCTGGTGGAATTATTACTACCTTATTAGAAATGACTTTCCCGACAGAAAGTATTGGACTGAAAGTGAATATGGATCAATTCCAAGAGTCCGATCCTATTAAAGCCTTGTTTGCTGAAAACCCGGGCGTAATTATCCAGGTAAAAAACAAGAAAAAAGTAAGGGAACTATTGACCAAGGAAGGCTTGGCTTATGTCGAGATCGCTGAGGTAACGCAGGACAAGAAGGTTGTCCTAGACGGGCTGGAACTGTCTCTAGATGTTGAACAATACCGGGATATCTGGTTCCGGTCATCCTACCTTTTGGACCAGAAGCAAAGCGGCAAACAATTGGCTCTTGACCGTTTTAACAATTACAAGAAGCAACCGCTTTCTTTCCGCTTTCATTCTGACTGGAAAGGTAGCTATGACGCCTTTTCCCTGGACCCCTTCCGAAAAGATGCTAGCGGCATAAAAGCGGCCATTATACGGGAAAAAGGAGTAAATGGAGACAGAGAAATGGCCTATGCCCTATGGCTGGCAGGATTTGATGTCAAGGATGTACATATGACAGATTTGGTGTCGGGAAGAGAAAACCTGGAGGATGTTAATATGATCGTCTTCGTAGGTGGATTTTCCAACTCCGACGTTTTAGGGTCTGCAAAAGGTTGGGCAGGGGCATTTCTTTATAACGAGAAAGCAAAAAATGCCTTGGACAACTTCTATGCACGTGAGGACACTTTGAGTCTTGGCGTCTGCAACGGTTGCCAGCTGATGGTAGAACTCGGTTTGGTCACGCCAACCCATGATGAAAAGCCAAAAATGCAACACAACGATAGCCACAAGTTCGAATCTGCCTTTGTGAATGTGGATATCCCGGAAAACAGCACCGTCATGTTCGGGTCATTGGCAGGCCAGCGACTAGGCGTATGGGTTGCGCATGGAGAAGGGAAATTCCACTTCCCTAAAGCAAAAGAAAACTACCATATCAGCATGACCTATAGCTATGCTGCTTACCCCGGCAATCCCAACGGCTCTGCTCATGCAGCGGCGGGTATCGCATCGGAAGATGGCAGGCACTTGGCAATAATGCCGCATATCGAGCGGTCATTGGCTCCTTGGAACTGGCCTAACTATGTAGCTGGCCGGGAAAATGAGGAAATCACCCCTTGGGTGGAAGCTCTAGTAAACGCAAGGAAGTGGGTAGAAAACCTGACTAAATAATATAGAGGATTCAGGACGGTGATTGTATTGGGGATAATGCTGTAAAGGGCATTATCCCATTTCACTAAAACCTGTAGGCAAAAATTTAAAGCTGAAACAAAGGGCTTTAGGGAATAATCAAGCAAATGTTGCTCCCAGGATTTGCATTAAAAAAAAAGTCCAGCTACATTTGTGGCACATTAAAGGAGAGACACACTCCCCGATGTTAGATTGGCCGATGGTGTAACTGGCAACACGTCTGATTTTGGTTCAGAAGAGTCCAGGTTCGAAACCTGGTCGGCCAACAAAAAGCCTCTAAAGCTGTAAGCAACTTTAGAGGCTTTTTTGCTTGTTCTA
>DATGMS010000386.1:0-10717 GCA_035307285.1 Cyclobacteriaceae bacterium | reverse complement strand
CCCTTCTTCATTTTTGAAATAGAATCAGAATTGATCAGGTGGAAGGTCTCGGGAGTCAGCGGACAATGAAGGGAAATGATGTCAGAAGTGCGATAAAGCTGCTCCAGATCGCTGAAGGTGATGCCCAAATCATCCATCTCCTGTGTTTGTTGTACATCATAACCGAACACCTTACATCCGAATCCCATCAGGATCTTTGCTGTTACCAGTCCAATTTTGCCCAAGCCGATCAATCCTACCGTCTTCCCGTGCAGGTCAAAACCCATCAAGCCGTTCAAGGCAAAATTCCCTTCCCTCACCCTGTTAAATGCTCTGTGGGTTTTTCTGTTAAGCGTTAGGATGAGTGCCAGCGTATGTTCGGCGACGGAGTAGGGGGAATAGGCGGGCACCCTGACGACTGGAATCCCCAACTCTTTGGCAGCCTTCAGATCAACATTATTGTAGCCGGCACACCGTAATGCTATAAGCCGAACGCCTTGGCTTGCCAATTGTTCCAATACTTCCCTATTGACAAGGTCATTGACAAATACGCAGACAGCCTCATAGCCATTTGCCAGCACGGCGGTGCTAGTGTTGAGTGGTACTTCCAAAAATTTCAAGTTAAAACCGTGATAAGGGTTGGCTTGGGAAAAGAACTGATGATCATAATTTTTGGAGCTGAAGAAAAGGACATTCATTCGAGTGACGGGGTTTTTGAATAAGAGATGCAGATAAAAATAAGCGTTTTTTCCCTTAAATCCAATTTGGCTATCATATCGGCAAGGGTTGGGAGAAACTTTTGACGATTATGACCATTGTCATGGATTAGTTGTTTGAAATGTATTAAAATTGACGAAAATTCGTGTCCAGGATGAAGATAAACGCCACAACCAAGATCGCAACCTTGCTAAAGCATGGCCCTCGGGCATTGGAAGCGATTGTCAGGATCTCTCCGAAATTTATTAAACTAAGAAATCCTTTGCTAAGAAGGTTATTGGCGCGGCGGACGACGATAGCCATGGCTAGCAAAATTGGCGGCTGCGAGGTGACGGATTTTTTCGAACAGTTGAAGCCTTTGGGTTTTGAAGTGGAGGAGACGGTTCAGGAGGATAACACCCAGGGCAAACTTCCACCGCCGTGGCTGTTGACCATCGCCCAAAAGGACATAGAGGAATTGGATGTCCGTCCGCTGCTTGATGCGGGAAAAGATCCCCTAAAACAAATTCTGGACGCCTTAAGAATGTTACCCAACGAACATGTGCTTAAGATCGTCAATACATTTGAACCTAGTCCTTTGATTGCCATGGCCGAAAAGAAAGGCTTTACTTCATATAGTGAAGCCGCGGCAGAAGATCTGTTTTTTACGTATTTTTCTAAAGTCTCGGAAGCAGAGGTAGAAACGGAGGAAGATTCATTTCAAGAGGGGGAGGACTGGGAGGAGCTTTCTGAGCGCTTTAGGTGCGGATTGGTGAACATTGATGTCCGGGATTTGCCCATGCCGCAGCCGATGTTGCGCATTTTGGAAGCTTTAGAGACCTTAACCGCAGGACAGGCGCTGTTTGTAGAACATAAGAAAATTCCGGTTTTTTTGCTGCCGGAACTGAGGGAGCGCGGCTTTGATTACAGGATTAAAGAAATGGAAGATCAGAATGTGCAGCTATTGATATTTAAAGGATGAAGGCCGTAGGAACTAAATCCCGAACAGAAAGTCAAGAAGTAGCCTTAGATGTGGTGGTACCCTTTTATCTCTATGCGGGTATTTTTTTGTTGATTTCCTGTGTAATGCTGATTTTTTCAACGGGAAGTTTTCAGGGACATCATTTTCAGCCGGACTTGTTGGCTATAACCCATGCGATGGCTTTGGGCTGGGGAACGATGGTGATACTAGGTGCCAGTTACCAGTTGATCCCGGTGTTGGTTGAAAGCCGTTTACGGAGTTTTTGGCTGGCAAGAGGATCTTTTTTACTGGCGGGTTTAGGGATCCCATTTTTGGTGTATGGCTTCTATACTTTCAATCTGGGATGGGTGACACAGGTAGGGGCAGTGGCAATTAACGTCGCCATCATCTTATATATCATCAATTTGGCTTGGAGCGTGGCCCAAAGCAAGACCGAAAATATCCACGCCATCTATATGATGACGGCTTCCTGTTGGATGTTGGTGACGACGCTGCTGGGGCTGGTCTTGCTGCTGAATTTTACTATGGATCTATTGCCGCAGGATTCCCTACATTATCTGTCTACCCACGCCCATTCGGGTATCGTTGGCTGGTTTCTGTTATTGGTCATAGGCGTAGGCTCGAGGCTGATCCCCATGTTCTTAATTTCCAAATACGCCAATGAGAGACTTCTTTGGACCGTTTACACACTGGTCAACCTGGGTCTGCTGTTGTTGATGGCGGTTGAATTAAATCCACGATTACCGGATTTGCATTTGCTGTCGCTTATCCTGATTGGGGGAGGCATTGGCTTATTTTTATATTATTTGATCAAGGCCTATAAAAAACGGATCAGGAGAAAGGTCGACGGGCAGATCAAGCTCTCCTTGGCATCTGTCGGTATGTTTGTAATTCCTTTAACAATTCTGTGCGTGGTAATCGCCGGTACGGAAACTCCACGTCCGGAACTGGTGACTGCTTATGGTTTCTGCGTATTTTTTGGCTGGCTCACCGCCATCATATTGGGCATGACTTTTAAGACTTTGCCCTTTATTGTATGGAGCAAGGTGTACCGCCACCAATCCGGAAAACAAAGACACCCGGACCCCAAAGACCTGTTTGACCCCCGCATTTACCAATACAGCATGTGGCTGTACATGGTGGGCTTTATAGGTTTTCTGCTGGGGATTTTGGTAAAGATTGATTTTCTTTTGATTTTTTCCGCGCCATTGATGATCCTATCCTCCATTCTATATGTTTGGAATGTGCTGAAAGTTGTATTCC
This sequence comes from Cyclobacteriaceae bacterium, assembly GCA_035307285.1. Classification (GTDB taxonomy): domain Bacteria; phylum Bacteroidota; class Bacteroidia; order Cytophagales; family Cyclobacteriaceae; genus DATGMS01. Next base: position 7,797 of record DATGMS010000386.1, on the reverse strand, counting down.
ATAAAGCAAAAAGACATGATAAACCAATCGGAACTTAGCGCATTGGAACGGAGTGCATTAGTTCATTTATATGAAGTAATTGATCCGGAGATAGGCTTGAATATCGTTGACTTGGGCTTGGTCTATGGGTTTTCCATACAGGAGGAAAAGAAAAGCATTCAGGTAACCATGACCCTGACCACCCAATTTTGTCCCATGGGCGTCTCCATCGTGGGTAGTGTAGAGGAGACCTTGCGGGAATATTTTCCCGATCACGATGTGGCAGTAGAGCTTGTCTATGAACCAAGGTGGGAAGCGAATATGATCTCCCCGAAAGGGAAGGCATTTTTGGGATAGAAACATTTGGTAGGTGTCAGTATCTTGCACGAGTTTAGTTGACAGTCGAGGGTCCACTGGCAACAAGGTTTACATCTCAGGGCCCCGATCTTCAGTTTACCCCTTAGTCTTCATTGTTCGCTCTACTATTAATTATTTAGGTCCCCCTAGTAGTGTTGTATTTTGAATGAAACAACGCTTGGCTTCCCGCAGACCTCCCTGGGCAGGCAGGTTACGCTGATGGTTTCTGCGTAAATCAGGGTATCTGCGGGAGCTAGTTGGACATCTTTTTGTCAACTTAATACTAGTACTGGTGGAAACTCGCAGACACAAACGCTAAAACCTCAGGGAGGGATTCCCGCCAGTACGTCCAAGTATGGGCTCCGTCCCGAATTCTGAACTCATGTGGGACTTCATGTTTCTTCATTGCGATGTGCACCAAGCTGTTGCCCTCATATAAGAAGTCATCATCCCCACAGTCGATATACCATCTTACTGCCTTTTTCTGATCATCAGGCATTTGTTCCACCAAGCTTATGGCATTATGTCGTTCAAAATAAGTTTGAATTTGCTCGTCAGTGAATTTATTGTCTTTGGGCATCCTTTCCTTTGCCTGCTCCAGCGAAAGGGGCCCTACATAGGCACTTAGCGGAGCTGCGGCAGAGAACATCTCAGGCCGATGCAGTGCGTACATAAAGGTGCCCCCGCCACCCATGGACAGCCCTGAAATTGCCCGGTATCTTTTTTGGGTTTTGGCCCGGTAAGTCTTTTCGATATGGGGAATCAACTCCTGAAAAAAGAAATCCTCATAATTCCAGTCACCTTGGATATCATTGAAATACCCGCGTCTCCCAGTATCCGCATCGGGCATGACGATGATCATAGGTGTGGCATTGCCTTCCCTTATGGCCTTGTCGGCAATGTGGAGAACCTCTCCAAATTGTACCCAGCCTGTTTGGTCATCACCCGCGCCATGGAGCAGATAGAGCACCGGATAGCTTCTGTCGGAGGATTCATAATCGGGAGGAAGGTATAGCGCGAATTTTCGTTCGCTCTTTAGTATGGTACTGCTTACCGTAAGATTATCATATACTTTCCCTGTTTGCGCTAAGGCAGGCAGTGCGATAAAAAGTAGACAGCATAAGCTAAGAAGTGCTGGTTTTTTCATGGAATTATTTTAAGGGTTCATAATTAATTATTGGCGGATAAATATAGGCAATAATTTGTTTCCAGTCGGATTCAGTCTTTTTAAAATATTTATTCTATTTAAAACAAATCACTAATTGCGTAGCCAACATTGAGAAAGGTGCTAATCACCCGAACTCCTCGCCAACCTTAAGGGTGAGTAATTGCTATTCCTTAGTACGCCGAAAATGGCCAATTCTATTTAGAATCTTTTAAAATAAGCTTAATCGCAAACCATAGATTGTTTGATAAGGATTCCGCATGTAAATTTGGCGACAAGGATTTTTACGAAAAAAATTAACTAAAGAAACAATTTATGAGTTGGGTATCAAAAACCTTAAATAGCACCTTGGGTCGGAAGTTGCTAATGGCTTTGACGGGTCTGTTCTTGATCATTTTTCTTATAGGTCACGTTGCCGGGAATACACTGCTGTTTAAAGATGATGGGGGAGAGGCATTTAACCAGTATGCCAAGTTCATGACGACCAATCAATTTGTTCAGATACTGTCGATCTTGACCTATGTCTCGGTGCTGGCCCATGTGTTTTTCTCCGTTCTTCTTACAATAAGAAATAGAAACGCCAGACCTATTGGTTATGCCGAAAGAAACGCAAGCTCTAACAGTTCATGGAGTTCCCGTAACATGGGGATATTAGGAACGATCATTTTGGTGTTTTTGGCTGTGCATCTACAAGGGTTTTGGTATGAGATGCATTGGGGGGATCTTCCCTACGTAAATTATGAGGGGGAAGAATATAAAGACCTATATAGTATCGTGGTGTTTGCTTTCAAGGAGCTTTGGATTGTGTTGTTCTATGTGATTTCTATGGTGTTTTTGGGATTCCACCTTGCCCATGGCTTTGCCAGTGCCTTCCAGACCTTAGGATTGAGACATAGTAAATATACTCCGGCCATCAAGGTGCTTGGACTTGTTTTTTCCGTGGCGGTACCCGCTCTTTTTGCAGCCATGCCGCTATATATTTATTTATTTCTCTAAGTTAATATAAGCAAGATATGATACTGGAATCTAAAGTGCCTTCGGGACCTATAGCCGAAAAATGGACCAAGCACAAATTCAATATGAAGCTGGTCAATCCGGCCAATAAAAGAAAGTACGACATTATCGTGGTGGGAACCGGACTTGCCGGGGCGTCTGCTGCGGCTGCTTTGGCTGAGTTAGGATATAATGTAAAGGCTTTTTGTTTTCAAGATAGCCCCAGGCGGGCTCACTCCATTGCTGCGCAAGGAGGGATCAATGCTGCCAAAAACTATCAGAACGATGGAGACTCAGTCCACCGACTTTTCTATGATACCGTAAAAGGAGGTGATTACAGAGCAAGGGAGGAAAACGTATATAGACTGGCCGAAGTGTCCGTCAATATTATTGACCAGTGTGTGGCCCAGGGTGTGCCGTTTGCGAGAGAGTATGGCGGATTGCTTGCCAATAGGTCTTTCGGCGGTGCGCAGGTATCCCGGACTTTTTATGCGAGGGGCCAGACGGGCCAGCAATTGCTGCTGGGAGCCTATTCTGCATTAAGCCGTCAGGTAGCCAATGGAAAAGTCCAGCTTTATCCAAGGACTGAGATGATGGATCTGGTGGTCATTGATGGAAAGGCCAGAGGTATCGTGACACGTAATCTTATTACGGGTGCTGTTGAGTCCCATAGCGGCCATGCTGTATTGCTTTGCACCGGTGGATACGGGAACGTGTTCTTTCTTTCCACCAATGCCATGGGATCAAATGTTACGGCAGCCTGGAGAGCCCATAAAAAAGGAGCCTTTTTTGCCAACCCCTGCTATACGCAGATTCACCCTACATGTATCCCGGTTTCCGGAGATCATCAGTCGAAACTGACTTTGATGTCCGAATCTTTAAGAAATGATGGAAGGGTTTGGGTTCCAAAAACAGTCGAAATGGCGGAAAAGCTAAGGAAAAAGCAAATTTCCCCGGCAGACATTAAAGACGAAGACCGAGATTATTATCTTGAAAGAAAGTATCCTGCTTTTGGTAACCTGGTACCGCGTGACGTTGCTTCCCGAAATGCTAAACTGGTTTGCGATGAAGGTAGGGGAGTGAATGAAACCGGTGAGGCGGTATTTCTTGATTTCAGGGATGCAATCAAAAGGGATGGAGAAGCGCTGGTTAGAAGCAAGTATGGTAACCTTTTTGATATGTACCAGCAGATCACCGGCGAGAATCCTTATCAGTTTCCCATGAAGATATATCCCGCAGTACATTATACAATGGGTGGATTGTGGGTGGATTACAATTTGATGACCACTGTTCCAGGACTATATTCATTGGGCGAAGCCAACTTCTCTGACCATGGTGCAAACCGACTCGGGGCATCAGCATTGATGCAGGGACTGGCCGACGGATATTTCGTTATTCCGTATACTTTGGGCGATTACTTGGCAGGAATTCCGAACACCAAGATCCCTGTAGACCATCCTGAATTTGTGAAGGTGGAGAAGGAAGTAAAAGACAAAATCAATAAATTCTTAACCATTAACGGAAAGCACACTATTGACCATTTCCATAAGAAATTGGGCAAGATCATGTGGGAACATTGTGGAATGGCACGTACAGCAGAAGGGCTAACTTTGGCAAAAGGGCTGATCAAGGAATTGAAGAAGGAGTTTTGGGCGGATGTAAGAGTAATTGGGACTAATGACGAGCTTAACCAATCCTTGGAGAAAGCCCACAGGGTTGCGGATTTTATAGAATTGGCAGAACTGATGGTGGATGATGCACTGCACAGAAATGAATCATGTGGAGGACATTTCAGGGAAGAATATCAGACCGAAGAAGGCGAGGCGCTCAGAGACGATGAGAATTTTGCTTATGTAGGTGCCTGGAAATTTGTAGCAGAAGATGCGGAAGAAGAGCTTCACAAAGAACCCTTGGTGTTTGAGAATGTGAAGCTGACGCAGAGGAGCTACAAATAATTTATTATTGAAATATAAAATTCATATCTGTTATGAACTTAACACTAAAAATCTGGAGACAAAAAAACCGCAACGACAAGGGTGGTTTTAAAGAATATAAAGTTACCGATATATCCGAGGACATGTCTTTTTTGGAAATGATCGATGTGTTGAACGAAGATTTGGCGATGAAAGGTGAAGATCCGGTTCATTTTGACCATGATTGTCGTGAAGGCATTTGTGGCACCTGCTCCCTTCACATTAATGGCAAACCCCACGGTCCTCAGCAGACGACTACCTGCCAGCTGCATATGAGGTCATTTAAGGATGGCGATTTAATTACTATAGAACCTTGGAGAGCCAAAGCTTTTCCAGTAATAAAGGACTTAGTAGTGGATAGAGGTGCTTTTGATAGGATTATTCAGGCAGGGGGATATGTAAATGTCAATACTGGCGGAGTTCCAGATGCCAATGAAATCCCTATATCTAAAGCAGTTTCTGACGAGGCTTTTGACTCCGCTACCTGTATTGCATGTGGGGCTTGCGTGGCAGCCTGTAAAAATGCTTCAGCCATGCTTTTTGTGTCCGCCAAAGTATCACAATTGGCCATGCTTCCCCAAGGGCAATTGGAACGTAAAGAAAGGGTAGAAAGAATGGTTGCACAGATGGATGCAGAGGGATTTGGAAATTGTACCAATACTGAAGCCTGTTCAGCAGAATGCCCTAAGGAAATTAAACAAAGCAATATTGCTAGGATGAATAGGGAGTATTTCTCAGCTGTATTGACTAGCGAACTGAAGTAAATAGAAGTTATTGGACCTTCTTTAACGCCACATATTCCATATGTGGCTTTTTTAATTTTCCTCGGATTCAGACGGTTCTGTTTTGTGCTTCCTTCCTGAGGTTCTGGACTTGATAAGCATAATGTTTATGATAATTCAAATTTTTAATATAATATTATCAATTTTTTAGCTATTTAAATTGCCTATTTTTGTGATCCCCTTATTAAATTAATACCTTCGGCATATCGTTGGAAAGGGGGATTTACCATTTTTGTTGGATTTTTGGGCGAAATGGCGTCCCACTTTTAGCAGCGTTTTTGCTTTTTAAAAATGTTGGTTTAAAAAACACAAAGATATAAATGGTAAAACTTGAAGTACTTTCATCTATTGATAATGCCTCCTATTTGCAGAAGAAGGAAGTAGCGGATTTTTTGTTCGTGCATCTGGATGAGTTCGGCGATTCCCATGAGGACATTATGAAATGCCTGGATTATGCCTTGGACAAGGCCGTGGACAAAGGAGGATTTGTGGTAACAGCTCGTGAGCAAGAAACGATCGTTGGAGCAGTGGTGATGAACAAGACGGGTATGTCGGGATACATTCCTGAAAATATCCTGGTTTATATAGCCGTTGATGCGACTCAAAGAGGTAAAGGTGTCGGAAAGAAAATAATGAAGATGGCAATTGATATGGCGAACGGTGGGATTGCCTTGCATGTGGAGCCTGAAAATCCCGCGAGGCACCTTTATGAGAAGTTGGGCTTTACCCATAAATATTTGGAGATGAGATTAAAGAAATAATGGCATTTTTAAAATTATATAAGGACAAGCTAAGGGATAACTTTGAATTCCTGAAATTGCAGTTTCATGAAAATGAAATTGCCTGGGGAGTTGTGTCCAAGATTCTCTGTGGGAACGAATTGTATTTGAGGGAGCTGATTTCCCTAGGGGTTGATGAGATTCATGATTCAAGAATCAGTAATTTGGCACGGATAAAAAAAATCAACCCTGGCGTACAGACAGTTTATATCAAACCTTCTTCCAAGCGGAACTTGGCTAAGATGGTCAAGTACGCGGATGTAAGCCTCAACAGTGAGCTGGATACTATCAGATGGATTAGTGAAGAAGCCGTAAAGCAGAACAAAAAGCACAAGGTCATCATCATGGTGGAAACTGGCGATCTGAGGGAAGGGGTGATGGGAGATCATTTGGTTGATTTTTATTCAAAGATTTTTGAGTTGCCCAATATTGAGGTAATAGGTTTAGGCACAAATTTGAATTGTCTCAACGGGATCATGCCGTCCGCCGATAAATTGATTCAGCTTTCCCTTTACAAACAGATCATCGAATTAAAGTTTAATAAGGAAATCCCGTGGGTATCTGCAGGTACATCGGTTACTATTCCACTGATGCTTAACAAGCAGCTTCCCAAAGGTGTCAATCACTTCAGAATTGGGGAGACTCTTTATTTTGGGTTGGATCTATTTGAGGAGAAGGTTATTGAGGGAATGCACGGAGATGTTTTTGAGCTATTTGCGGAGATTATTGAAATGCAGGAAAAGCCTTTGCTGCCCTCCGGTACCTTGGCGGCCAATCCTCAGGGGGATATTTTGGAAATTGACCGTTCTCTGTATGGCCAGTCGTCCTATAGGGCGATTTTGGACATCGGCTTGTTAGATGTTGACCCTAAATTTCTAATTGCAGATGATGGCGAAATCGAAATACTTGGCGCTAGTTCTGACATGCTTATCTTAGACCTTGGCAAAAATCCCATGGATTATAAGGTCGGGGACTTGGTAAAATTCAGGCTTAAATATATGGGCGCTTTGGCCATCCTAAATTCGGATTATATAGAAAAGCGGGTAGAATAATTGAGATCTTTTGGCATGGTATTCGTTTAGATTGGTGTTCAACCAACTATTATGATAATTATGAAAAAAGCAATTTTAGCAATCGCAGCAGTAATGGTTTTTGCCGTTAGTGCCAATGCCCAAACCAGAACTCCTGCCAGTGACCAGGTAAGCTCATTCGGGGTAAGGGGAGGTGTTAACTTCTTTAATTGGAGCGGTGATGATGCTTCGGGAAATGATTATACCAATAGAGCCGGATTTCATGCCGGGATTTATGGTAATATGTTTGTGACGGATCGGTTTGCCATTGAGCCGGGGGCTTACTATTCAGTTAAAGGTACGCAGGCGGACAACGCTGTAGATTCCCGTTCGGTACTGAACTACATTGATGTTCCTATCCTTTTGAGATTTTACGCTACAGATGGATTGAATATTTTTGCAGGACCACAAGGGTCTATTTTGGTAGGCTCTAAATATGAAGGTGATGCATTTGGCCAAACTTGGACCGTGGATACGGACAAAATTAATGATTTGGATGCAGGTGTGGTGTTTGGTATAGGGTATAATCTACCTATGGGGTTGAATATCCAGGGTAGTTATGATCTTGGCTTGACTCCTGTTTTTAAAGACAGCGATGCTGAAGTGTTCAATAGGGGATTTAAAATCTCGCTTGGATTCAGTTTGTAAATTTATTATTAGGGCTGTTTATCGAAAGGTAAGCAGCCCTTTTTTATTGTT
>DATGMS010000385.1:0-5151 GCA_035307285.1 Cyclobacteriaceae bacterium | reverse complement strand
ATATGGGGATATCTCTCGAAAAACACCTTGCACTGAAGCAAGGCCATAGGGTGGGAGCGGACTTCCTTAATGTCCTGAATGGTTTGGCCTTTCAACGCCATAAGCTGATGGACGATGGGTAAATAATACTCTCCGGTGACGCGCAGGTTGTTTCGGTCCATCAGGTCATAATTGGGAAGAATGGCTCCTGCAATGGAATTTTCCAAGGCCAACACCCCTTGATCCGCTTTACCTTTCAGGATGCTTTTGACCAAATCAGAAAAACTCATGCATTCGATAATGCCGATCTCTTTTCCAAAGATGATTTGAGCCACTTGATAGTGATAGGACCCGATGATCCCTTGGATGGCGATGTTAAGTTTGGTATCAAACATTGGTTTTGTATCGAATATTGGGATTTGAGTACTAAGACATAAGACATGAGATATGAGACGTTAGACAAATTCAGCCTCCCATGTCTCCAGCGCAACTTCCGACTTCGGTCTTCGGTCTTCGAAGTCACTTCTTAAAGATAAAGTAGACTGCCAGTATCAGAAAGCCGAATCCGATCAAATGGTTCATTTTGATCGTTTCGTTTTTGAAGAAAACCACCGTGAAGATCATGAACACCACGAGAGTGATGACTTCCTGAAGGACTTTGAGTTCGACCAACGAGAAGGGTCCACCGTTTTCTTTAAAGCCGATTCTATTGGCCGGCACCTGAAAGAAGTATTCAAAGAGGGCGATGCCCCAACTGATCATCACGATACTGATCAAGCCCAGGTTTTCAAACCATTTCAGGTCTTTGAACTTCAGGTGACCATACCAGGCAAAGGTCATAAAGGTGTTGGATAGCACCAATAGCACGATGGTATAAAGTCCTTTCATAGGAATGTTCCGGAAAAGATGGAATGGAGCTTATGCTTTAACGTCAAAGCCCACTAAAGCGGTATGTTTCCAGAAGCTGGGGTAGGATTTATTCACTACTTCCCCGTCTTCAAAGGTTACTTTGGTCTTTGTAGCCAAAGGCATAAAAGCCATGGCCATTCGGTGGTCGTCGTAGGTATCGATAAAGATCTCTTCAGGGATGCCTGAAGAAGGAACTACATCAAATTCCCCATTCTCCCTCTCTACCAATCGTGCGTTGAACTTCGCCAGTTCATTTTGCAAGGCCAAAATTCTGTCAGTTTCTTTGATCCGTAGGCTTTCCAAGCCAGTGAAGGTGGATTTTTGTCCAATGATAGCGCAGGTGACTGCCACAGTCTGTGCCAGGTCAGGACAATGGGTGAAGTCAAAATGGGGAAGACCACGGACTTCTTTCTTCCTTAAAAGAACACCATCACTATTGAATTTGCTTTCGACGCCCAAACCGTCCATGATGTCGACGATCTTAGCATCTCCTTGAAGGCTTTCACTTTTCAATCCTTTCAAGAAGATTTCCCCCTCATCCGCACAAGCCAATAAACTAAACCAATAACTCGCTCCAGACCAGTCGCTTTCTACCCCATAAGCAGTGGGCTTGTATTTTTGTGGGGCCACCGTGATGCTCTGACCTTCCCAGCGGGACGCAACTCCAAACTGCTTCATCAGCTGTAAAGTCATTTCTATATAGGTTCTTGAACCTATTTTGCCGGTTAGCTCCAGCACCAATCCTTCCGGAAGGGTGGGCGCCAGCATCAATAAAGCAGAAATATACTGGCTGCTCACATCGCCCCTAATACTCACTTTATGGCCAAGCTGTTTATCAAAACCTTTAGTGAGCAATGGCGGATAACCCTCTTTATTTTGATATTCAATATTGGCGCCGATCGTCCTTAAGGCATCCCCGAGGATGCCTATGGGTCGCTCACACATGCGCGGGGTTCCGGTAAGTACCTTTTTGCGGTTGGTAAGAGCAGCGTAAGCAGTTAGGAACCGCATCGTCGTCCCGGCATCTAGCACATCCAGCACTTCGGGATCTTCCTTCAAAAGCCGGATCATCGTCTGCGTGTCCCGGGCTTCTGCCAAGTTGCTGATCTGATTTTCACCGTCGGTCAAAGCATCAATGATCAACACCCGGTTGCTTTCACTTTTCGAAGAGGGAAGGGGGATGGTAGTTGGCCCAAATACAGCCCTAGGCAATAAAGTTATAGCAGTCATTTTTTCAACTCATTATAAAAATTCAGCGATTCGATAATGTCTTCGCTACTGACGGGAATGTTATAGTCACACTCGCCGATCCTTCTCAATAAACTACAATTGATCACTTTGCCGTCATTTTTCTTGTCTTGAAAGCAAAGCTGGGTAATGTTCTCTAGGTCTTCTGCCGGAATAGCTATTTTATCAAAAACAAAAAGCAAAAACTCATGGATGGTGTTGAGGTCTGATGCAGGCAGGCCACAAAGCTTTTTTGACAGGTAGGCTTCTGCAATCATTCCCACCGCAATGGCTTCACCGTGCAAGAGGTGCCGCTCAGTATCCAGATAAAAGGATTCTACAGCATGTCCTACGGTATGGCCAAAGTTGAGTATCTTTCTTAGTCCATCTTCTTTTGGGTCTTTTTCTACAACTTCCCTCTTGATGGACACAGACTTTTCAATAATGTCCTTCCAGTTTTGGGTTTCCCAAGCCTCCTTTTTTAAGCTTTCGAAATAATTCGTGTTTCGGATCAAGCCGTGTTTGATGACTTCGGCATAGCCGGATCTCAGCTCAGGGAGGGGGAGGGTAGAAAGAAAGGCAGTGCTGATAATTACTGCCTCAGGTATATTAAATACGCCTATGTGGTTTTTAAAGCCGTTAAAATCGATGCCCAATTTTCCCCCCACACTCGCATCTACTTGCGAGAGAAGCGTTGTAGGGATATTGATGAACCGGACTCCTCTTTTGTACGTGCTGGCACAAAAGCCCCCCATATCACCCGTAACTCCACCCCCTAAATTGATGATCAAGGTTTTGCGGTCAAATCCCTGATCAGTCATCCATTGCCAAATTTTGGCGCAGGTGTCCAGGTTCTTATTGATTTCCCCCGCTTCGAATTGAAAATAACTGTGCTCTGGTAAAGCTTCCGCAATTAGGGGATAACAGGCACTAAACGAATTACTGTCTGCTATTACCCCTAATTTCGAAAACTTTTTATTTTTAAGAAAACGCTCTAAATCTTGCGCGATATTGCCCGAGAAGATGATTGATTCCAATTTGTTTTTGTTTACTACAAATATAGATTACTTGTTGCGAATGTCCATCATACTGCTGAAAGCAGCTTTTCTTTCACTAGAGATGGCTAGAAGACTGAAGGCCGGAGACCGGAAAAAGTCCCCAACATCCACAGCAGTTGAGCTATCCCTATTAAGAATTCTTCTCAACAGGTTTGCCTTCCCTTAGTTGTTTCTCTTGCCTTTTAACTGATTCTTCGTGAATACAATAAAGTAACTCCTTCATGAATTTCTCGCCTAGATTTTTGGAGATGCCTTTTTCAGTTCGTGACTCCATCACGCTCTTCCATCGGTCGGCCTGAAAAACTGTTAGCTTGTGCTCTCGTTTGTGCGCACCGATCTGGTCAATAAGGGAGAATCTTTCCGAAAGAATATCCAAAAGTTGGTCGTCTAAATGATCCACTGCGGTTCTTAGATCGTGAAGCCTATCTGAGGGCTGTTCGTTCTCCAAGGGGTGCTTGAAGTCGATAGCGGCCAGGATGTCGTGAAGTTGCTTAGGGGTAACTTGTTGTTTGGCGTCACTCCAGGCTTTGTCGGGATCATGATGGGTTTCGATCATCAGGCCATCCAGTCCGAAGTTAATCGCTCTCTGGGCAGTTTCCAGAATCCCCTCTCTTCTACCTACGATGTGGCTAGGGTCATTGATCACTTCCATTCCTTTCCATTTGTTCTTCAGGTGGATGGGCATAGACCAATTAGGCTTGTTTCTGAACCTTTTGTCGTAGGCGTCGCTGAAACCTCTGTGGATAGCTGCTAGCTTGGTAATGCCTACAGTATGAAGTCTTTCCAAAGCGCCTATCCATAGTTCCAGGTCAGGGTTCATCGGGTTTTTCACCATTACAGGAATATCCACGCCTCTGAGTGCTTCTGCGATTTCCTGTACTGCGAATGGGTTAACCGTAGTTCTTGCACCGATCCAAAGCACATCAACGCCATATTTTAAAGCCAATTCCACGTGAGCAGTATTACCAACTTCGGTAGTGATGGGGATATTCAGGTGATGTCTCACGATTTCCATCCATTTCAGGCCGTCCTCTCCGATGCCTTCGAAGCTTCCTGGTCTGGTTCTTGGCTTCCAGATGCCGGCGCGGAAAATCGCAGGGACCGCATTGTCCCGGATCATGTCCAGACATACTTTTTCAACCTGTTCTGGGGTTTCTGCACTGCATGGTCCTGCAATGATCACATGGCCTTTAAGACCTAATCCCCAATCTTTTGTTTGTAAGTGCTCTTTCATTATTGAAATTGGTTTGAATAAAAAAAGCCCGATTCTCTCGAACCGGGCTTTCTGTTTTATGTATCTTTAGTTTTTTACGCTTTTACAAGACAATAAGCAGCTCCGATTCGGCCGTAGGGACGAAAGTAAAAAAAGAAGAAACTAAAATATCCAGCTGCAATATTTAACATGCCCCAAAACTAATAGACATTACTTTAGAATCCAATAGTAAAATGATTTTTTTTTCTGAAGGTGACAGTAATCGGTCAAACGCAACGTTCAAAGAACCAAGACAATCTACACTCCCCCTAGACTGCTAGAGTACAGACATCCTAATCCGTGGTTCACAGTTATTGAATTTATTTCCAACTTGAGGCCCTGCCGTCAGCCCATACTCAACAACCCAATACCAAATAACCAAGAATTCAATAATCAAATAACTCAATGCCAAATAACCAATTTCAAAACAAATTTAACCTAGACAGTCTTTTTTGATATATTTGCATTCTGATTCCTATTTAGATGTATACCAAGCCAGACATTTCATTTGAGAATATCCAAGTGGCCTTTGCGTCAAAATCGGATAAGGCGTTAAAAAAAATGTATCTAATCTTTTCCCTTCTGGATAATAACCTGATGGCGAAGTGGGGTGTGGTTTTGGCCGTGTTGTCGCTGAAGCTTAGGCTACCCGTTAAGAGCATCTTGAAGAGGACGATTTTCGATCATTTTTGCGGGGGGGAAAGTATTCAGGATAGCAGATCGACT
>DATGMS010000384.1:0-5662 GCA_035307285.1 Cyclobacteriaceae bacterium | reverse complement strand
GCAAGGAGCACACCAAGTGGCCCAGAGGTTGATGAACAGGGTTTTGCCCCTGAAATCATCCAAGTCGATCCTTTCGCCATTTATTCCGGTAAATTTTCCGGAGTAGTCGAATTTATCAGAGTCAGGAATTGAGCTTTCTGTATCGGGTTTTATTACTCCCGTGGCCAATATCAAAGATTGCAAGCCGCCCATGACCGGTGTAATCCACCCGGTAAAATACAACAAGGCAAAGACCGACAGAATAATCCCCCAACTTTTGATTTCCTTTTTCCAGTTCATTCTCCAAAATTAGCATATGATTTACAAAGCCTTAGTGATAATGGTCACATTATGTGGGAGGATTACCTAAATAAGCAGTAAATTGCGCCCCTGTTGCGTGAAAAATACCAAAAGCATGAACTTGAACCATTATTTAAAGATAGCCGAAGAGCTAAATATCAGACACAAACAGGTTTCTGACACCATTGAACTGTTGGACGAAGGGGCTACTGTCCCTTTTATTTCTAGGTACCGAAAGGAAGTTACCGGGAGCCTTGATGAGGTACAGGTGGCGGAGATTCGCGACCGGGTGCAACAACTGAGGGAACTGGACAAAAGAAGGGAGGCTATCCTGAAGTCCATCAGGGAACAGGAAAAACTAACTCCCGAGTTGGAGGAAAAAATCAATGCGGCAGAAACAATGACTTTGTTGGAGGATTTGTACCTTCCCTACAAGCCAAAAAGAAGGACAAAGGCCACAATAGCCAAGGAAAAAGGCCTTGCGCCACTGGCAGATCTGATATTCCTGCAAGACTCCATAAATTTGGAAGAAGAAGCTCGAAAATATATCGATGCCGAGAAGGAAGTCAATTCCGTGGAAGAAGCCTTACAGGGAGCCCGCGATATCATTGCCGAATACGTTAACGAAAACGTTGAGCTTAGGAAAAAGATGCGGGATCTCTTTATTTCCGAAGGAAAATTTATCTCCAAAGTAATGCCGGGAAAGGAACAGGAGGCGATTAAATACAAGGATTACTTTGACTGGTCCGAACCGATAAAAACGGCTCCATCCCATCGGGTATTGGCGATGCGAAGAGGGGAGAAGGAGCTTTTCCTAATGCTGGACAGTTGTCCGGAAGAATCGGATGCTATTGCTTTGATGGAAAGGATGCTGGTGACAGGCAACAACACGTCTGCGGAGCAGGTAAGGTTGTCCATCAAGGATTGTTATAAGCGGCTCTTAAAACCTTCAATGGAAACTGAGGTACGTTTGTACACAAAGAAAAAGGCTGACGAAGAGGCAATTAAAGTTTTTGCTGAAAACTTAAGACAATTGCTCTTGGGTGCTCCTCTGGGGGAGAAGGCCGTAATGGCCATTGATCCGGGATTTAGGACAGGTTGCAAGCTGGTATGCCTTGGACCTCAGGGCCAATTGTTGCACCATGATGTCATCTATCCGAACGAACCCCAGAAAAAAGTAGCAGAATCAGGTGCTCTGGTCAAATACTTGGCGGAAAAATATAAGATAGAAGCCATTGCCATAGGAAACGGCACAGCAAGTAGGGAAACTGAACAATTTGTCAAAAGCTTGGGGCTTCCCTCCGGTATTGTCGTCGTCATGGTGAACGAGAGCGGCGCTTCCATTTATTCCGCTTCGGAAGTAGCCCGAAATGAATTTCCCGACCACGATTTGACGGTAAGAGGAGCCGTTTCTATCGGAAGGCGATTGATGGACCCATTGGCGGAACTGGTGAAGATCGATGCCAAATCTATTGGCGTGGGCCAGTATCAGCATGATGTGGATCAGTCGGCCCTAAAAACCAGCTTGGACGATACGGTCATGAGCTGCGTGAACGGGGTGGGTGTGGAAGTCAATACAGCTTCCAAGGAATTGTTGACGTACGTGTCGGGATTAGGTCCCTCATTGGCTCAGAATATTGTCAAGTACAGGGACCAGAACGGCCCTTTCAAAAGTCGCGATCAAATCAAACTTGTGCCAAGGCTAGGAGACAAAGCCTATGAACAGGCAGCAGGTTTCTTAAGAATCAGAAACGCGGCCAATCCTCTTGACGCCAGTGCAGTGCATCCAGAAAGTTACGCCGTGGTCAATAAGATGGCGGCCGATATGGGCGTAAAATTGGATGAATTGATCGGAAGTCCTGAACTTCGGGCCAAGGTGAATGTGAAGCAATATGTAACCGAAAGCATTGGATTGCCTACATTACAAGATATTTTGGAAGAACTTTCTAAGCCAGGAAGGGATCCTAGGGAATCGTTTGAAGTGTTCAACTTTCAGGAGGGCGTGAACAGCATGAATGATCTTAAGGTAGGGATGAAACTTCCGGGGGTTATCACCAACATTACCAATTTTGGAGCCTTTGTGGATGTAGGGGTGCATCAGGACGGATTGGTTCACTTGAGCCATATCGCTGATCGTTACATCTCGGACCCCAATGAGGTCGTGTCGGTAAATCAAAAGGTAGAGGTGACCGTGATGGAGGTGGATCTCCCGAGAAAAAGGATTGGTCTAAGTATGAAGAAGGATCCTTTTGCAGAACGAGGAAGATCGAGGGAAGATAAGGGAAGCAAACCCCGCCGAAGACAAGAAAAAGAACAGGAAGCGGAAGGAGATCTGGCCGCCAAACTGGCGCTGCTGAAAAACAAGTTCGGAAAGTTTTAGAAATAGATAATCCCGCAGATGAGGTAATAGATCCTATACCGTACTTCCCATCTGCGGGATATTTTTGACCATCCAATAATCTTTTTTCTTGGAGCTAAGAATTTTTTCATGCAAATCAATTAAAAATAAAAGATTGGTACCCTTAGAAACAGTCAGGAGTTCATCTAAAGAAGAGACTAGCGTACTGTTTCCATTTAAGTGGTGAAAATTTTTAAGTATAAAATCTCTTCTTAGGCGCTGAAAACACTGTTATCGGTTTTTAAAATATTTTTGGTTCAGGATTTTATGAACTAACAAAACTATTGTTACCTTTGTCACGTTATAGACCCAAATGCAAATTTAATGAAACTGACAGATAGGAAGAGAGAGATTATAGAAAGAGTCGGCGTGGCCTACGAAAAGAAAGGTTTGCAGCCCGTGGTTGGGAGAATTATGGGCTTGCTACTGGTTGTAGAACCTGCTGAGGCGACGTTTGAAGAAATCCAGGAAGAACTACAGGTGAGCAAGAGTGCAGTAAGTACCGCCTTGACTTTCTTACAGGCAAAGGAAACCGTGGAATATACCACCAAGCCCGGGGAGAGGAAACGCTACTTCAGGTTGAGGATGAGGGATTGGAAAAGCGAACTGAAAAAGGACTTTGATGAGGTCCTCAATATGGAAAGCTTGATCAATGAGATAATTGAATTGAAAGAGAACAAAGAGACAGATTTCTGTTGCCGACTGTCGGAGATGAAGGACTTTTTTGGGTTTATGAGAAAAGAACTTCCCTTACTGCTTAAAAAGTTTGAAGCTTCAAGAAAATAAAAAAATTTAGAAATCAGGTTCTTTTAATTCAGAACAAAGTAATCTATATATTTTACGAATATAACGTGTTATGTCTAAAAACAGTGGTTTAATATTGATATGCCTATTGGGTATCAATTTTTCAGTATTTTCTCAAAACATTCCTCCTGCAGAAGAAGGGGGTTATTCCCTTAATCAGGTATTGAAGATCGGACTTGAAAATAGTCATGACATCAAAAAAACCCGATTGGACGAACAGGCGGCAGCTTTTCAACGCAAGGAAATCATCGGATCGGGACTTCCCCAGCTGAACGCTTATGGGAACTACAATAATTTTCTGAACGTAACTCCTATGGGGATTCCTGGAGGCGTATTGAATCCCGAGACGAGCCCAAACGACATCGATGTGATCCAGTTTGGTGTTCCTCAAAGCCTCCAGGCAGGGGTACAGCTGAACCAGCTTATTTTCAGCCAATCCTATTT
Organism: Cyclobacteriaceae bacterium; assembly: GCA_035307285.1. Taxonomy (GTDB): domain Bacteria; phylum Bacteroidota; class Bacteroidia; order Cytophagales; family Cyclobacteriaceae; genus DATGMS01. Next base: position 1,737 of record DATGMS010000384.1, on the reverse strand, counting down.
TGTTGGTTTGAGGGCTGCCAGAACATCGGAGGAATTTTATCTCCTGTTGACCCAGATGAGCGAGGAGGATATCCTCTATGATTTGGCGATGAATTATTATGGGATTGCCGGCATGGAGTTGCAAAGGGAGAATATCAATGCGAATAAAGACAGATTGGTCAATCTGGAAAAGATATTGAAGGTACAGTACGAAAACGACCTGGCCAAAAAGGTGGATTACAACCGGGTAAAAGTCAACCTGACAACTTTGGAAGCCTCCTTGGATGATCTTGAGGTAGGAATCTCTCAAAGCAAAAACTATTTAAAGTTACTGATGGGAATACCGATGGATGCCTCATTGGAGCTGCAGCCACAGGACTTTGAAGTAGACCTTGGGAAGATGTTGCCGGGACAACTGGTGCAGGATTTATCGAACCGGGTAGATCTTCGAGTATTAAATAAACAGCAGGAACTTTACGGGTTGGATATTAAGAATATACAGTCAGGATATTATCCTACATTGGTTGGCTTTGCCGACCTCAATTACAACACCTTTTCCAATGAGTTCACCTTTCTTTCGCAAGGTAAGCCGTGGTATCGTGGAGCGTTGATCGGATTAAAACTCGATATCCCCATTTTTGATGGTTTCCAGAGGAAAAATAGGGTCGCCCAGGCCAAGGTCAGAACGATGCAGCTGGAGCAGGACATTATGAAAGCCCAGTCCGCAGCGGAAATGCAACATCAAAATGCCATCAAAAAGCTAACGAACAGCATCCGTTCCGCTGAAGCACAGGAGGAGAATCTGCAATTAGCGGAAGAAGTATATGGCCAAACCGAATTGCTATATAAGGAAGGTCTAAGTCCCTTAACCGATCTGCTGGAGGCGGAAACCGCGTTACGGGAGGCAAGAACCGCCTATAACAACCAAATCATCAATGTTAAGACCGCTCAGGTGGATCTATATAAATCAACAGGGGATATTTCGGCTTTAGCGGAATAACCCGTCCAGCATCAGGCAGCTTTTAAATGTACTATAAGTCAACACAGCAATAAAAATGAAAAAAATAATAACAGCAGTAATTCTGGTACTTGTAATAGGTGGTATCGCGTATACATTATACGGCAACAAGCAGGAAATGGCGGTCCAAGCGGAAGAGGCCATGAAAACCAGTTCCTTTATTCCGGTGACTACAGAGGTAGTAAAAAAGTCCAATTTGAGCGTTAGTTTCACCTCTAACGGGACATTTGAAGCAAACCAAGAATTGAATCTTCAATCTGAAGCTACCGGTAAGGTGCTTAAAATTTTTAAGCGCAAAGGGGATTATGTGCAGGCGGGTCAGTTGATTGCCCAGCTGGACGATGAGCTGCTGCAGTCGGAACTGGCGATTGCCCAAGTAAGCTATGATCAAACGAAAAGAGATTTGGAGCGTTACAAAAACCTTTCGGGATCGGACGCTATTACCAAAAGGCAGTTGGAGGATATAGAAAATGGAAGCCAAAATGCTGAAGCTCAGCTTAACATGATTAAAAAAAGGCTTTCTAATACAAAAATAACAGCTCCAATATCCGGCTACATCAATGATGATCATATCGAAATCGGCTCCTTGCTAAATCCTGGTATGCCGATCGTCGACATTGTCAATACGCAACCGCTTAAACTGAAAATTCAGGTCTCTGAATCCGAGATTGCCCAAATTGCTGTAGGGGATGAAGTGACTGTAAAAGCGGGGGTTTTTCCTGATAAAGAATTTAAAGGAA
>DATGMS010000383.1:0-21250 GCA_035307285.1 Cyclobacteriaceae bacterium | reverse complement strand
TGTTCAAAATTATTTAAATAAAAGAGAGGTTGTTTTCATCCCCAAGTGCCTCTTTATAAATGAAGGGTGGAAACATCTTTCCAATGCAATGAAAAAAACCCAAGATAATCGTATTTCAAAAGTGAACACTTCAGCCGTGCTCTATATGCAGCACAGTCAGGTAATGGTTGTGTATAGCGAGCAATCGGATAAAGAGGTATGGGCTTCTTTTAAAAGTGGAGACGAGGCAGCTTTCAACTACATCTACAGAAAACATGTGCTGGACCTATACAATTATGGAATGCAAGTCTGCCAAAATGATGAATTGGTTAGGGATTGTCTGCAGAAAATGTTTGTAAATCTTAGGAAAACCCAAAGCCGACTGGGGGATGTCCAACGGATAAAAGGATATTTATTTACCGTCTTTCAAAGAGATCTATTTAAAGAGATCAAGAAAGAGAAGAAAAACTCAAAATATATTATTCCTCTTGAAGAAGAACAGGACAGCTTTTTCATTGAATCCTGCCACGAAACCAAGTTAATTGCTGAAGAGTTTGCAAGCGAAAAGAAAGAAGAATTAGCGAAAGCTTTAAACAAACTACCCACCAGACAAAGACAGGCGATTCTAATGCTCTATCAGGAAGAGCTATCCTATAAAGAAATTGCAGATATCATGGAGTTCCGCGAGGTGAAAACAGCAAGAACATTGGTGTATCGGGCCATGGGAAAATTGAAGGAGTTGTTTGAAGTTGAAGGGAATTAGCATGAGAGGAAAAAAGCGATTTTCGAGAAACGGAAAAATGAAATACATAGATTTTGATGTTGAAGATTTTTTAACAGACGAGTTCTTTATCCAATGGGTCAAAAATCCAAGTGAGGAGACAAACCACTTTTGGTTGAAGTGGATCGCCGGCAATCCTGAAAAGAAGCACACCATTCAGAAAGCCCGGGAAATAATTTCTATGGTTGACTACAAGAAAAGATATAAGCTAGACGACCAAGCCTACATGGATCTTTTTGAGGATATAGTGGAAAAAAGCCATCAAGAGCAACGTCAAAGACGGGGCTTCCCGTGGAGAGGGTGGCATAAATCAGCAGCGATCTTGATTTTTGCTTTATCTTCCATCTATACCATGATTTATTTCACCGGAACGAATGAGGAAATTGAGCCCCAGGAACAAGCTTTAACCTGGACAACCTTTGATAATCCAGCCGGACAGAAATACAAATTCAAACTTCCAGATGGCACTATTGTCCACCTTAATTCTGAAAGTCGTATAGAGTACCCTGAAAAATTCGATTCCGTCTCACGCATGGTCAGGATGAAGGGCGAAGCATATTTCGATGTCACAAAAGACACACTCAGACCATTTATTATAAAGACCGAAGAAAACGATGTCACAGTCTTAGGCACCTCGTTCAACTTAAAAAATGGAGAAACATTCGAACTTGCCCTGGTTGAAGGGAAAGTTCAGGTAGAAGGTGCTTCAGGTGATATGGTCACGCTATTCCCCAATGAGATGCTTATCAAAGACAATAAAGGACGCATGACCAAAACTTCATTTGACCCGCTCGAAGTCTTTGGATGGAAAGATCAATACCTGGTTTTCAAAGACAACAATTACGAACAGGTGGTAAGCAAGCTTGAATCATGGTTTGGAGTCAAAATAATCTCAGAACTCCCCATCGAAAGCAACTGGTCTTATTCGGGCCGCTACCACAATAAATCACTTACCCATGTATTGGATGGAATAAGTATATCCTCAGAATTCAGCTATACGATAGAAAATAAAACAGTAACAATCTCCAACCCTTAAACCCAAAAAAATTATGACGAATTTTTTCCTAAACACCAGCTAAAAACAGAAAAAATAGGCAGAAAAGTAAAAACGATTCTGCCTATAGCCTTTGTGCTAATCGCCAAATCATACAAAGGCTGAATTTCAAGTATTACACACTTAAAATCTTTAATAAAAGTATGGAAAAATCAATACTTAGGAAAATTATTATGCTTTCTAAATATTTTGTGTGTGCTTTCCTCTTTCAGTTGTTCTGTACAGCGGTACTAATGGCTAACACCTCCAATGCCCAATTGAAAAGCATTGACGAGGTAAACGTAACAGTCAATTTTCAAGAAGGCACCCTAAAGAAAGTAATCACCGAGCTAGAGAACCAGACCGGTTTCCAATTCACCTACAACAAATCCGTTGTGGCAGTGGATAAACTCAAGGTGAATATATCAAAAACCAATACACCCCTCTCAGAGGTGCTGTTGGAAATCTCAGGCCAGACAAACTTAAAGTTTGTCCAACTGGACGACAATATCCATATTACCACAGGACACAAGAAGTCCCAACCTGCCCCAGAGATAAAACCGCTGGCGGTAGTAGAAATTACAGGCCGGGTAGTGGATCACACCGGATTAACCTTGCCGGGTGTTACGGTTCGGATAAAAAATACTACAAAAGGAACCACCACTAATTTGGATGGAGAGTATACCATTGAAGTTAATGAGGGAGATGTCCTCGTCTTTAGCTTTATGGGATTTGTAGAAAAGGAAGTCCTGGTATCTAACCAAACGATTATTAATGTGACTTTGGAAGAGGATCTCCAATCGCTCGAAGAAGTAATCGTAGTCGGCTATGCTGAACAAAAGAAGGAAACCATTGTAGGAGCAATTGCTCAGACCAGCGGTGAGGTACTCAGACGTACCGGTGGCGTCTCGAATGTCGGTTCCGCCCTTACAGGTAACCTCCCGGGTGTCATCACTACGGCAAGTACAGGGGTACCGGGCGGAGAAAGTCCCCAGATAGTAATCAGGGGACAGAATAGCTGGAATGGAAACTCTCCCCTTATATTGGTAGATGGCGTGGAGCGGCCCGAATTCTTCAACACCATGGATATTGCTTCGGTGGAGAGCATTTCTGTTTTGAAGGATGCTTCCGCTACGGCAGTATTTGGATCTAGAGGTGCAAACGGTGTAATTATCGTGACTACCAAAAGAGGCCGTGAAGGTAAAGCCCAAATCACAGCCAATGTGAGCTCTACCATAAAGGTTGTATCAAAACTTCCAGGCAAACATGATTCCTTTGACGCTATCGGGGTCAGAAACAGGGCAATAGAGAATGAGCTTTCTGCAAATCCTTCTGGCTGGGCTGATTATATTCCCTACGGCATTCGGGAAAAATATAGACATCCAGCCAACTTGGAAGAATCCGAGCGCTACCCGAATGTTGATTGGCAAGAAACACTTTTTAAAGATTACGCCATGGCGTATAATGCCAATGTGGGGATACGCGGAGGCACCGAGTTCACCCAATACTTTGCAAGCATCGATTTCCAAAATGAGGGGGATCTTTTTAGAAATTTTGACAATAACAGGGGCTACGAGCCAGGCTTTAATTACAACCGTCTGAATTTCCGAAGCAATCTGGACTTTCAGCTGACGCCTACTACCCAACTACAGGTAAATTTGGGCGGATCTTATGGAACAAGGAAAACGCCTTGGGGCGGGGGCAACTCCAGCAGTTTTTGGAGTGCGGCCTATGCCAATCCGCCTGATGCCTTCTTGCCTGTTTACGCAGACGGTGCCTGGGGAGTCTATGCTCCAGATGATGTGGCAGCAGAGAACTCGGTCAGGATTCTGGCTGTAAGTGGTATCCAATACCTTACCACAGCCCAATTGTCGACAAACTTTGTTCTAAATCAAGATTTGGGAATGCTCCTGAAGGGATTAAATTTCCGTGGAACATTGGCTGTGGATAATTCTTTTACAGAGTCCAACAGAGGTATCAATGATCTCTATAACACCCCGTTCCAAAAATGGATAGACCCTACCACAGGCAGCCACCTGTATGACGACATCGTAGATGCCAACAGCCGGTTCGACTTTAGAGAAGCGGTGACATGGGGAACATCCAGTGGAAATGTAGGCGGTGCCCAAAGAAGGCTATATTATCAGCTCCAACTAAACTATGGTGGCAACGTAGCTGAACACCACAATTATTCTCTAATGGGTTTGGTGAGCCGCCAGCAAGATGCGACTGGAAGCATGATTCCTTCCTATCGGGAAGACTGGGTCTTCCGGGCGAATTACGACTATAAAAACAAATATCTGATCGACTATAGTGGCGCCTATAATGGTTCCGAGAAATTCTCTCCTGAATACCGGTTTGCCTTCTTCTCCTCAGGAGGCATTGGTTGGGTACTTTCCGAAGAAGGGTTTATGAAATCTGTTTCCTTCCTTGACTTCCTCAAAATACGGGCGAGCTATGGTGAAGTAGGAGACGATAACATTGGAGGCAGATTTCTATTTATGGATCAATGGTCATATGCAAACAGTTCCCAAATGGGGATAGTTGGCGAAGGCGGGGAATATAGTCCATATACCTGGTATAGCCAGACCTCAGTCGGCAACCCCTCAGTTCACTGGGAAACCGTCTACAAGACCAATGTAGGCTTGGAGTTTGATATCTTCGACGGCCTGATCAACGGTAATTTTGAATATTTCAAAGATGATCGGAAAGACATTCTTATGTCGGGCGACAGATCGATACCTAGCTACTACGGTACTTCCGCTCCTGCAGCAAACCTTGGACGGGTGGTGACGAATGGCTTTGAATTTACTCTTGGGGCGAGTCGTACCTTCGGAAACCAAGTGAGACTTTGGGGTGATTTTTCAATGACGCATGCCGCCAACGTCGTGATAGAAAGAGATGATCCAGAACTACAGGTCGCCTATCAAAAAGACCAGGACTACCAGCTGGGCCAATACCGTACGCACATCAGCAATGGCTACTACAATTCATGGGACGAGGTGTATGCAAGTACTCCCCACAATTCAAATGACCAGTTTAAGCTACCCGGCGGACTCCAGATCTTGGATTTCAACGGCGACGGTGTGATCGATTCGTTTGATGCGGCGCCCTACGGTTTCTCTAGTGTTCCGGAAAACACCTTCAGCACGAATTTAGGGGTAGAATGGAAAGGACTTAGCCTCTATGTCCAATTCTACGGCGTGAACAACGTCACCCGGGACGTTCCGCTTGGCAGTTTGAACAACCGTCTTAACAGGGTATACGAGGAAGGAAGCTATTGGTCCGAGGACAATGTAAATCCCGATTCACCGATGCCTAGATGGGGTGCCCTTATGCCGGGCTATAGCAACGGCCAACGATATCTATATGATGGCTCCTACCTGCGTCTTAAAAATGCAGAAATCGCCTACCTCTTCAATTCAGAATGGGTAAGGAAGATCGGCGTAGAAACATTTAGAGTCTATATCAATGGAAACAACCTCCTTCTTTGGACAGACATGCCGGATGACAGGGAGTCTAACTTCTCGTCGGCAGGATATGCGGGCGCCTATCCGACGGTGAGAAGAATCAACCTAGGGCTAAATGTTACATTCTAAACTAGTAATTCAAATGAACAACTATATAAAGAATATCATAAAGGGGAGTTTTCTGCTGGTGATATTTCTATCAGCCACCTCTTGTGAAGACTACCTTGAGAGATCTCCGGATTCAATCATTTCCGAAGAAACTGCTTTCCAGAATTTCACCAACTTCCAAGGATTCACTGAGGAGCTTTACCACTGCGTGCCCAATTTCACCCTAGCTTATTGGGTGAGTGCTTGGAATTTTGGCGAAGATGAAATCGAATCCACGGCAGGAACATTTACCGTGTCATACAATTTTGACCGAGGAAACTTTTGGGCCTGGCAGGCAGAGCAAGGCGGAGGCGTGGGCTGGTTTGACAAAGACAATGCCTCCACTACAAATGGACATCATGCCAAAGCACTATGGCCATTGGCATGGCGAGGAATACGCAAAGCCAATCTTGGGCTTGAAAACCTGCATAGGCTTACTGATGCCACAGATGAAGAAAGACGATTGATCGAAGGACAACTCCTGTTTTTCCGAGGCTGGTTCCACTTTCAGCTGATCCAGTACTTTGGAGGAATGCCTTATATCGATACGGTGTTGCCAAGTGATGAAAAGCTTCGACTGCCTAGATTGACCTACCGACAAAGCGCTGATAGAGTTGCCGAGGATCTACGTAGAGCAGCCGATCTTTTGCCGCTTAATTGGGATGATACGACCGCGGGAAAAAGAACACTGGGCAAGAACACCATGCGTATCAACAAGGCCATGGCCTTAGGATATCTGGGTAAAAACCTCCTTTGGGCGGCCAGCCCCCTAATGATGTATGTAGACACGGGAAGTAGGTCCTATGATGCTGCCTATAGCAAAAGAGCGGCAGACGTTTTCGGAGAATTGCTACAGCTTATAGAAAACGGTGAAACTTTGTATTCACTGATGCCTTTCGCCCAGAAATCAAACCTATTCTACACTACCGGCCAAAACTGGGCGATGCCGGGAGGGACTGAGGCCATGTTCAGAGCGCCCACTACCGGTGCCAATGGAAGTAACTTTCAGGTTTCAAAGCAGTTTATGCCGCTCCTGATCAGTCAAGGAGATGCAACCATGTTTATGCCTACCGCCAATTATGTTCACGCCAATTATGGAATGGCAAACGGTCTGCCTCTGCCGGATGATATCACCAAAGCCGATCCAGAATCAGGCTATGACCCCAACTATCCTTGGAAGGGCCGTGACCCCAGATTTTACAGTGACATCACCTTTGATGGTGTAAAAGTGATCCAAGGATCTATCCCGGATGCCAGCGAAGAAGTGAACAGACATGCCAATCTATTTACTGGAGGAAGCTACAGAAACTTAAGCAATGGAAGCCGCACCGGCTATATGAGCAGGAAGTTTATTCCGCTCAGGTCCAACAAATACGACAACGCCTACGATTGGGGTGCGTCACTCCATATCAATGTGCCCTACATGAGAGTAGCAGACATCTATTTGATGTATGCCGAAGCGGTTTTGATGGGCTACAATTCCCCGGCCGCACCAAGTGCCACCTTTGCTAAGTCTGCAGTCGATGCGGTAAATGTGATTAGAGGACGTGCCGGAATGTCTCCCGTTCACAGCAAATTCACGGGATCTGTACAGGATTTCCTACCAGAATTGAGAAGGGAACGCGCAGTGGAACTTTCATTTGAAAGGCACCGCTTTACCGACCTCCGACGCTGGATGCTCCTAATTGAAGAACCATATACGGTAAAAACCTCTGTGGAACTGGATCGTGTTGGGGAATTCAATCCGGATGATCCTACAGAAAACCGTGTGGCAAACATCAGGGAAGTCGTCATTTTGGAGCGTCCGTTTACGGAAAAGCACTACTGGTTACCGCTGAAGATATCTGATGTGTCTCTATACCCTGAGATGAAACAAAATCCAGGCTGGTAATGAATGCGATATCTTTTTATCATCTAAAGGAAAATCATAATGAAATATATAAAAATAGTGATGGTATGGTGTGTCGCGGCGGTAGTATTTCCGTCTCAGCTGATGGCACAAAATACCCCAAAATTAAACCTTAACCCAGTGGTGCAATCCAATGCCGGTCAAACGATACAGGGCGCAATTGTTACCAGCGAGCAGGACAACTATTCTGCCGTTTCCGACAGCTTGGGAGTAGTAAGGTTGCAGGTGACTTCTAATACTTATCTTTTAGTAGAGGCGCCAGGATATGAAACCAAAATAATCCAAGCCAACCCAGAGCTTGACGAGATCATCCTCTATGCCGCCTTGGAGGGTCAGGACGTCAAAATCGCTTTCCAAACAAAGGACAGGGATGATCTAATGGGCGGTATAGCCTTTGTGAACATGCCCGAAATCCTTCAGGATAACTACTTTTCCTATCCACTTGAGAGAATGGAAGCTTATGTAGGTGGTTTTAATGGCAACCTATGGGGCAACAATAGTTCCCTGGTTTTGGTGGATGGTGTTCCCCGTGATGTAGACAGTGTGCATCCTACCGAAATTGCCCAAGTGACCTTCCTGAAAGGAGTCAATGCAATAGCATTGTACGGTAGCAGAGCCGCAAAAGGAGTAATCATGATTACTACCAAAAGAGGCGTAGCCAATACCCAAAATATCTCCTTGCGTATAAATGCGGGCGTAAATACCCCTAAAGCTTATCCCGAGTATCTGGGATCAGGAGAGTATATGTCTTTGTATAATGAGGCGAGAGCTAATGATGGACTAAGTCCGCTGTATTCCCAAAATGATATCTACAATCACTCTTCAGGAAAAAATATATACCGATATCCGAATGTGGATTATTATTCTCCTGATTATCTGCAGGAAGTCTATTCTCGATATGATGGTAATCTTGAAATCTCCGGAGGCAATGAAACTGCCCGGTACTATACCAACATAGGGTTTATGAGGGAAGGAACTATTATAGATTTTGGCAATGCAGCTGAGAATGCAAACGAGCGCTTCAACGTTCGAGGCAATATTGATCTCAATTTAAATGATTTCATTTCTGCCAAAGTGGATGCAGCCGCAATCTTCTACAATAGCAAAGGGGTTAACACAGACTACTGGGGTGGATCTACTACGCTTAGGCCGAACAGGTTTACGCCTTTGATCCCCTTGGATCTCATCGAGCAAGGAGATGAGGCTTCATGGGATCAGGTACAGACGAGCAGCCACGTGATCGGCGGCAGATATCTTCTAGGCGGTACCCAACTCGACCAGACCAACCCTATCGCAGATATCTATGCGGGCGGATCAAATACATTTACGAGCCGCCAGTTTCAGTTCAATGCAGGGGTGGATGCGGATTTGCGTAATGTAATAGAAGGTTTATCCTTTAATTCGTTGTTTGGCCTGAACTACAATACATCTTATCTTTTGTCATTTGACAATGATTATGCTGTATTTCAGCCTACTTGGACCGCTTACAATGGAATTGATCAGGTAGAAAGATTGAGCAAGTACGGCCTAGATGCCAGCTCTAGAACCCAAAATATCAACGACAACTGGTTCCGGCAAACCCTGTCTTTTTCTGCTCAGTTAAATTACAAGAGAACATTGAACGACAAACATCATGTCTCCGCCATTTTACTTGCAAATGGGTATCAAATCGCAGAATCGGCCATCTATCACAAAATCAGCAATGCCAACTTGGGCTTAAACTTAAGTTATAATTACGATCAGAAGTATTATGCAGACTTTACTGGCGCTATGGTACACTCTGCCAAGCTTCCTGAAGGCAAGCGTAGCGCATTTTCTCCCACCGCATCGTTGGGCTGGAGATTGAGCGAGGAAGACTTTCTCTCCTCCTCTTCCGTACTGGATGACTTGCGAATCTCGGTATCGGCCGGTATTTTAAATACTGACCTTGACATCGAGAACTTTTATCTGTACGAACCCATCTATACCGACGAAGGCTCATGGTACGAGTGGAAAGACGGTCTAAACAACACAGGAACAGATGTACGTCGGGGAGAAAACAGAAACCTCACTTTCCCGAAACGAGAAGAGATAAGCGTACAACTGGATGCCTCGCTTTTCAATAAACTACTCACCTTAAGCGGCTCCGTATTCACGAGTAAAATGACAGGCTTATTTGCACAGAATAGCATTCTATATCCAAGTTATTTCGTGACCGGCTGGCCAATATCCTCCTGGATTCCTTATGTAAATTATAATAATGACACGAGGAATGGTGTTGATTTCCAGTTGAACCTGCACAAGCGTACAGGAGAGGTAAATTGGACGTTGGGACTTTCTGGAATTTACTATGAAACCAAGGCTTCCCAGCGGGCGGAAAATTTTGAAAATAGCTACCAAAATAGAGAAGGAATGCCTTTGGATGCTATATGGGGACTTCAGAGTGACGGGTTCTTTAACAGCATCGAAGATATTGAAAATTCGCCGACGCAGGCATTCGGGGAGGTAAGGCTCGGGGACATCAAATATATCGACCAAAACAACGATGGCGTAGTCAATGCCCAAGATGAAGTATATCTAGGTAGAGGAGGCTGGTCTGGCGCGCCATTGACCATGGGGATCAACTTGTCGGCGAAATACAGAAACTTTACCTTCTTCGCACTGGGGGCTCTGAGAAATGGAGCCTACGCTATGAAATCGGACAATTATTTTTGGGTTAACGCCGATGACAAATACTCTGCGGTAGTCAGGGATAGATGGACCGAGGAAACACAGCACACCGCTACCTTCCCCCGTTTGACCACACTTAACGGCGCCAATAATTTCAGGAATTCCGACTTCTGGCTATACAGTACAAACCGGTTTGATTTAGCAAAGGTCCAGCTTTCTTATACGTTCCCAAAAAGTATTTTAGGAGATGGATTTATCAAAGAATTGGGTACTTACGCTAGCGGATCTAACCTGTTGACGGTAAGCCCCAACAGAGATATTCTAGAAATGAATATTGGAAGTACACCGCAAACTCGATTCTACAATTTAGGTATCAGAGCAACATTTTAACAAGACCCAAAAAAAATGAAAATCACGTATAACAAAATATTATTTTTCTTTGGCGTCCTCTTCATGTTTTCCAGCTGCCAAGATCTGATAGACCCTGCTATAGAGAACATCCAAGGAAGGGAAGACATGCTGGAGAGACCAAGACTGGCTCAAGGATTATTGATCAACGCTTATCTAAGAATCCCCACCAATGGGTGGTCATTTAGTGAAATGGCTACTGATGATGCAGTTAGCAACAACCCCACAAACGGCTTTCGCAACATAGCTACAGGTCAATGGGCGTCCAACAACGATCCAGTGAGCCAATGGACGGGGGCTCAGTCCGCTATCCAATACCTTAATGTGATGTTGGAGGATGTTGAGGCGGTGGATTTCGCGGTAGACCCAATAGTAAACCAGATGTTTGTGGATAGGTTAAAGGGAGAATCCTACGGCCTTAGAGCTTTGTTTATGTACTATTTGTTGCAATCTCACGGAGGGATGGCTGACGGCCAGCTGCTTGGCGTTCCTATTCTGACAGCATCACAAAATGTAGAATCAGAGTTTAATATTCCGAGAAATACATTTGAAGAAAGTATGAACCAATTGTTTGCTGATGCAAATCAGGCGCTGTCATTACTTCCAATGGATTACGGGAACATCGGAGATATCAGTCTTATCCCTAGCCAATACGGAGGTGCAGAAACAGGACAGTACAACAGGGTGTTTGGCGATGATGCTGCTCAGCTGGTCTCAGGTAGGATCGTAAGAGCTATTATGGCCCAAGCGGCACTGTTGGCTGCCAGTCCAGCCTTCAACCCTTCTGGCGACCAGCAAAAATGGGAAAGGGCAGCAGAGCATGCTGCTTTCATCCTCAACAGTATCGGGGGTGTATCCGGACTTGCTCCAAATGGAGTCACCTGGTTTACCAACACCTCCGAGCTCAATTCAATAGGAGGAGGAATAAACCCTGCCGAAATCCTATGGCGTACTTCGATTGGCCCGAGCAATAACCTTGAAGCGGATAACTATCCTCCTACACTATATGGAAGGGGCTTAGTCAATCCGACGCAAAACTTTGTCGATGCTTTTCCAATGGCTAACGGTTATCCAATAGGTGAATCTGAAAGCGGCTACAACCCACAGGCACCCTATAGTCAGCGCGACCCAAGACTAAATCATTTTGTGGTTGTCAATGGAAGCACCGCAGGACCAAATAATTCAACCATTATTACTGCGGTGGATGGAGGAAGCAACGATGCGCTGAACAGGGTGGAAACCTCTACCCGTACGGGCTACTACCTAAGAAAGCTGTTGCGTCAGGATGTGAACCTCAATCCCAATTCCACCAACTCCCAGGTTCATATGAAGCCCAGGATTCGATATACCGAGATATTTCTGATTTATGCAGAGGCCGCAAATGAAGCCTACGGCCCGCTAGGTACAGGCGGAGCCAGCTATTCAGCTTATGACGTCATCAAGGCGATTCGACAGAGAGCAGGAGTAGGTATAGAGAATGGAGATGCCTATTTGGAATCTATCAAAAACGATCAAAATGCCATGCGTCAGCTCATAAGGAATGAGCGCAGACTAGAATTAAGTTTTGAAGGTTTTAGATTCTGGGACTTGAGAAGATGGGATGCCAACCTTACCGAGACAGCCAGAGGAGTGACGATCCAAGGCGACGAGCATGAAGTGATGAACGTGGAAAACAGGGTATTTGCTGATCATATGATCTATGGCCCCGTCCCGTATAGTGAAATATTGAAGTTTTCAGCACTCAAGCAAAATACAGGATGGTAAGATACACCTTAGCCTACATCGATGTGCATCCTATTGACCTTAAACTCACTAAAAAATGAAAAATACAGCATATATAGCTTTGGCGCTTTCTTTGGCCTTCACTTCCTGCAAGAACGAAGACTGGGAATTTCCTGATTTTGATTACCAAACCGTGTATTTCGCCTATCAATATCCGGTCAGAACAATTACCCTGGGAGATGATATCTTCGATACCTCCATGGACAATGAAGGAAAATTCCGCATCCTTGCTACTACTGGCGGAGTTTACTCTTCCCCACGGGATGTTTTGGTAAATGTGGCAGTAGACGAAAGCCTAGCGGATGAGCTTCTATTTGAAGTCAATGGTGATGAGATAGAAGTACTGCCTTCTGAATATTACCAGCTAGCTGCACAATCCTTGGTAATCCCTAAGGGGGAGGTGACCGGAGGGATAGAGATTCAGTTAACCAGCGGCTTTTTTAATGATCCCAAAGCGATTAAAAAGAGCTACGTGTTACCCTTGAGAATCACTGACATCTCGAACGCGGACTCCGTCCTATCAGGAGTGGGGTTAGTGGAAAATCCACAAAGAAACAATCCTGCCGACTGGTCGGTCGTCCCGAAGGACTTTGTGTTATATGCCCTGAAATATGTCAATCCCTGGCATGGAAATTACCTGCGCCGCGGCCAGGATGTCATCAAAGGAAACAATGGCAACACGGCATTAGATGAAACCGTGGTCAGGCATGCCGAATTCGTAAATGAAGACGAGCTGAATACCCTTCAGACCAGATCCATGACTGAAGTAGAATTTCCGCTTTCCTTTCCCGGAGAGGATGGAACAAACATTCCTGCGGATTTACTGTTGACGTTTGATGATAGTGGGAACTGTACCGTATCTGCGCTTGGAAATGGATATACTGCTACAGGATCAGGAAAATTCGTTTCAAAAGGAGAGGTAAAAAGCTGGGGAAACCAGGACCGTGATGCCATCTATCTCCAATATGAAATCGACCTTCCTCAAATGAAAATTTCCTCCACTGATACCCTGGTTGTTCGGGACAGAGGAGTGGGAATGGAGACGTTTGCACCTGTAAAAATCATCGACTAACAAGACCCAAGAAATCATGAAACAATTATATATAAGATGTTTTAGTATTTTGGTTATTTCGATCGGGGTGAGTTCCTGTGTCGATTATATCCCTACCGATGAGTTTAAGGTAGAGAAACCACTGAGTATTGCTCAACAGGAAGAGCTCAATGCTTATGACGTACTTCGAAACTATGTGGACACCCTCGCCTACCCTAACTTTAAATTGGGCGGTGCGGTGACCATGTCAGAATATGCCAGCCGGGGGGTAATGTACCGCCTGATCAATAGCAATTTCAATGAAATCACTGCCGGATACGGCATGAAACATGGAGCGGTCGTGCAGGCAAACGGAAATATGGATTTTAGCAGCGTTAACTCCACGCTGGAAGCTGCAACTGCTGCCGGAACTTCTGTGTTTGGCCACACCCTGGTATGGCACGCCAATCAAAACGCTGCTTATTTGAACAGCCTTTTGGAGCCTTTGGTAGTGAATTCACCTGCCTTTGCCAACGAACTGGATCTTTCCTCTCCCATGGGCGGCAGTATGGAAGGATGGTCTAAAAAGGGGAATGTTTCGATTGTGGAAGAAGCAGGTATGGGGCAAGGCACTTCGTCTTTTGTGTTTACTTCGGCTTCGGGCAACGATCCTGAAAGCGTCCAACTGACTACTCCTGCAATCCCAGTAATCCAAGGAAAGGAATATGAGGTAATTGTATACATCAAATCGGACCAACCGGGACTGGGAGGGATTACTTTTGAAGGACTTGCAGACAATGCGCCCGCTAAAGACTGGATGGGAACAGGTAAAGACAGCACCGCTTTTGAAACCAGCATTTCTTGGCAGGAAATCCGATTCAGAATAAGTGATTTCGAGGGAGATTCTTTTAAAATGAATTTCAATTTGGGCCATCTGCCCAATACCTCATATGCTATCGATATCAACAATCTATATGTGTACGATCCAACTGGAGAGCCTATGATCAATAATCTGGTTGTGGACGGAGACTTCGAAAACGGCAACGGCTGGGGAGGCTGGGGCAATAACTCCGAGCGGGGGGTGACGGCGGACGGACTTGGTTTTGGAGGGACAGGCAAAGCCTTTTATGTGACCAATCCTTCCGTGACCGGAGGGTTTTGGGAAGTACAGTCTTCTTATGAATTTGCAGCGCCTCTAAAAAACGGCGAAGAATATAAACTTACCTTTTGGGTGAAGGGCGATGCTGAAGGGATCATACGGCCGGAGTTGCAGAGTCCTGATTACTCCTCCAATGGATTTGGACAAGTGGGAGTGACCAAGGAATGGAAACAAGTGTCGCTTTCTACAGTTGCCACGGCCGAGGACCGCATACGGTTGATTGTAAGCTACGGCGAGTTTGCTGGAACCGTTTATCTGGACAATGTGGTGCTTAGCAGTGCTTCACTTGCAGGCGGGACCACCACATTGGTAAACAAAACCGAAGTAGAAAAAACATCAATCGTCGCAGGAGAGTTTGAAAGGTGGATATCAGGAATGATAACAAATTCAAAAGAGCATATTAAAGCCTGGGATGTGGTAAATGAGCCGATGGATGATGCCAATCCTTCAGAATTGAAATCGGGTGTTGGAAATCCGGATGTGGCTGCCGATCATTTCTTCTGGCAGGATTATCTTGGTAAAGACTATGCGGTTAAGGCTTTTGAATTGGCAGAACAGTATGGTAACTCGGAAGATTTACTTTTTATCAACGACTACAATCTTGAATATAACCTGGCAAAAACTCAAGGATTGATAGATTACGTCAATTATATAGAGAGTAAAGGTGTGACTGTAGATGGTATAGGAACCCAAATGCACATTGCGATAGACTCCAATAAGGACAATATTGTCTCCATGTTTAAAATGTTGGCAGCAACAGGTAAGCAGATCAAAGTCTCTGAACTTGATGTGCGGGTAAATACGACAAATCCCAGCCCAGAAATGCTCGATCTTCAGCGTGAGATGTACAAGTTCGTTGCAGAAATGTATCTAGAGCATGTACCTGCTTCCCAACGCTACGGCATAACCATATGGGGAGTAAAGGACAGCGCAGATAATTCCAACTGGCTTCCAGGAGAGAAACAAGGCCTTTGGGATCTTAACCTGAACCGTAAGCCCGCTTACGCCGGATTTGCAGAAGGTCTGGAAGGGATGTAGCTGACAAATAAAGACAAGCAATAGCCAGAAAAAGTGGTTTGTTGCTTGTCTTTTTTTTTAATTTGCTTGGGGATGTGAACCTTGCGTTGGAACAGCGTTGCGGGGAAAACAAGTATAGCTGTATTGCTCGTTAAATCCCGTAGATATATTGGATTTCTGGCTGCACAGTACTTCTATTCCTATAGAGATGAATTCAGACTCTATGCTCAAAAAAAGCACGAATATCGTAAACAATATCTCCAGAAAATCCTGATAAAAGTTGCCCTCAAATTGGGGGCAGATTGATATTCCATAATTTCTCTACATTCAACAATTACAATAACTTTAAAGACCCGACAAACCATGAAAAAGTACACTTTGGCCGCGTTACTGATGGCCTTCACCACTGTCCTATGTTTTGCGCAAAACGCCCAGACAGAAATTAAAGAAGATTTCAAACCTTCCCCAAAAAATCAACCCGGCAAAGAATATCCGCAGGTCAATTCCCAGGGATATGCCCGTTTTCGTGTAGAAGCTCCTGACGCAAAAAGTGTAGTGGTAAGCCTTGGATTGGGAGGGCAAGGCGGCACTGTGCTCAACAAAAATGAAGAGGGCGTTTGGATGGGCACCACAGCGGGTCCTATGGATGAAGGGTTTCATTATTATCATTTAAGGGTGGACGGTGGTGTTTTTAATGATCCAGGAACACATAATTACTTTGGATCCACCCGATGGGAAAGCGGTATCGAAATTCCGGCACACGATGAGGAGTTTTATGCCCTGAAAGATGTTCCGCATGGACATGTCCACCAGGTACTATTTTCCTCACCCAGCACCAATTCCGTCAAGACAGCTTATGTTTACACCCCTCCTTCCTATGTGAAGGACGCGTCCAAACGCTATCCGGTGCTGTATCTTCAACATGGGTGGGGTGAGAACGAAACCTCTTGGATCAACCAAGGACACGCCAACCTGATTATGGATAATTTGATCGCTGAAGGCAAGACTGATCCATTTATCATCGTAATGACGTACGGAATGACCAATGAGGTAAAATTCGGGGGACTGCGGGATTTTAAAGTTGATGATTTCCAGGCAGTACTTGTAGATGAACTAATCCCGTACATCGATGCGAATTTCCGCACGCTTACCGACTGGGAAAACCGCGCCATGGCCGGCCTTTCTATGGGAGGAATGGAGACCCACGCCATTACGCTTAACAAACCGGAGGTCTTCTCCCATTATGCCCTCTTAAGCGGTGGCATCTATACTCCAGAACAGCTAGAAGGTCGGGATAAGCCTAAACTTATCTTTATAAGCAGTGGTAGCAAAGAAAATCCGGACCGGGTGAACAGCGCCGCAAAAGCCTTAAAAGATGCGGGCTTCAATGCGGTTTCCTATGTTTCAGAAGGTACTGCCCATGAATTCCAGACTTGGAGAAGAAGCTTATATCAACTGGCACCCATGCTGTTCCAATAGACCGCTAAGAAACATAGGCTTATAAAGATATAGATCATGAAAAACAGCACCCCCGGTTACATCCTCGCAATACTCGTGGTATTGTGCAGTTTCCGATCGACCGCCGCCCAGGCCCAGGATCCCAATTTTTACATATTTCTGAGCTTTGGACAATCGAATATGGAAGGACATTCCCGCTATGAGCCTCAGGACACGGTAGCTAACGATAGATTTCTTGTACTGCAGGCCGTGGACTGTCCCGATTTAGGAAGGGAACTGGGCTCTTGGTATCCTGCGGTACCTCCAATTACCCGCTGTAATACCGGAATTACCCCTACGGATTATTTCGGTAAAACCTTGGCAGAAAGCCTTCCCGATAGCATCAAAATCGGAATAATCAATGTATCCGTAGGAGGATGTAAGATCGAGCTTTTTGAAAAAGACAATTACGAATCTTACGTAGAAACTGCTCCGGGATGGATGAAAGGAATGCTGGCACAGTACGACGACAATCCATACGAAAGATTGGTAGAGCTGGGGAAGCTGGCCCAACAGGATGGGGTAATCAAAGGCGTGCTGCTTCACCAAGGTGAATCCAATACGGGGGACACGACTTGGCCGAGCAAAGTTGCCGGCGTTTACGACAACCTGTTAAAGGACCTAGGCTTGGCGCCAAATTCGATTCCTTTATTGGCGGGTGAACTGGTCAGTGCCGAGCAGGGCGGCAAATGCGCCAGTATGAACCCTATCATCGGGCAGCTGCCGTCGGTCATTCCCAATGCCCATGTGATTTCATCCGAAGGTTGCGAAGCCATACCTGACGGCCTGCACTTCTCAGCCGAAGGCTATCGCCTCCTTGGTTCCCGATATGGCGAAAGAATGAGCGCTATTTTAATTGGATCAAAATAAGTAACAAATCTTGGGAGCACCAATGACTCCCGAAATCAGCAAATAACCCACTAAATCATGCTTAAAAAATCGCTTACATTTATTATACTTACCGTCTTATTTTCGGCTCAAAGCCCGAAAAATGACGGGCTAAAGGATATTTTTGCAGAAAGCTACCACATCGGAGTGGCCCTAAACTCGAGACAGGTCAACAGTTCGAATGAGAAAGTCAACCGCCTAATCGAAAACCACTTCAACAGTCTCAGTCCTGAAAATGGATTGAAGTGGCAACTGGTACATCCAGAAATCGACCGATATGATTTCAAATTTGGAGATGAGTATGTTGCTCTGGGTGAAAAACTCGGAGCGTTTACGATAGGCCATTGTCTGGTATGGCACCAGCAGACACCACGATGGGTTTTTGTGGACGAAAGCAACCAGCCATTAAGCAAAGAGGCCTTGATCTCTAGAATGGAAGATCACATCGAAGCAGTAGCAGGTAGATACAAAGGCAAAATCCACGGCTGGGATGTCGTCAATGAAGCCTTTAATGAAGATGGTTCTATTCGAGAGTCTGAGTGGTCTAAAATCGCGGGAACAGACTTTATGAAGGCGGCATTCCGGAAGGCCAAAGAGGTAGATCCGGATGCTGAATTGTATTACAATGACTATAATGTATGGAGGGCATCCAAGCGCAAGGGGATTCTTGATTTTGCCAAGGAGATGGTTGCCGAAGGTATTAAAGTCGACGCGATAGGCATGCAGGGCCACTATCAGCTTGAATCCCCATCTTTGGCTGAAATCGAACAGGCCATCATCGACATCCATGAAGCGGGATTTAAGGTGGTGGTGACAGAACTTGATGTAGACGTATTGCCCAGACCAAGGCGGGCAGAAGGGGCAGACCTCAACATGAACTTTGCCAATTCGGACGAGTATAATCCTTATAAAGATGGCATTACGGCCGAAGCGGAAGCCAAGCTTGCCCAACGATATGCCAATATTTTCAGGATCTTTGAAAAGCACAAAGACAAGATCACTCGGGTGACTTTCTGGGGCTTGGGAGATGGAAATAGCTGGCTGAACAATTTCCCCGTGCGCGGCAGAACCAATTATCCTTTGCTTTTCGACAGGGACCTTGAGCCAAAGACAGAAGTAATTGACAAAATCACCAGTGTGGTGAAGCGATAATTGAGATGATGAAAAAGGGGCCTAACCTGGTTGATTATGCCCCTTTTGTTATTTTACGATTCATCTACAGGGTGGGGATCTTGCAATGACGGTTTTGAAATTCCATCTTAAAGCTTCAACCCTTCAGTATTTTCCTTCCCCTACTCACAAAAGCGGGCTTGGCATAAGGCAGTTCATCCTCTATAAGCACGTTCAATTCATTTTTGATCTCGGGATATTTCTTAGCAAGATTGGCCAGCACCTGCATCGCAAAGACCCTAATCGCCACCGCTTCTTTCTTGTCCATCAAGATGGCAAAGCAAAGCTCCAGTAAGCTTTCCTCCAGTGCTACCGGAATGTTCAGGTCCTGAAGAATTCTCAGGATATTCCTTTTGATGCTGTCGTGGATAGCGGGCATCCGGAGGTAGTCGACCAGCTCATCACAATAAGGATAGATCAGCTCAGGAAATTTTTCAGCACAATAACTTACTGACCAGGCAGCCCTTTGGGCAATGCGCCGCTCTCCGTTTTTGAAAAGGTCGAACAGCTCCGCAAACCTGTCAGCATCGTCCTGAACATAAGAAACAATCCTGTCCCGGCTGGCTCTGGAATGATCATGGGTGAGTTCTTGAAGAAGGTCCATGTCACTTCTTATTTTCGCATCCTGCTAAAAATACGGGTGGTAAATCCGGTACTGTCTTCCGTAACATTAATATCGTCCTCACTTATTCTCCTGACACTCTCGATGGTATAAAACGCCTTGTCATTACACTCTTTGACCTTGGTGATATATTCCTGTAGCAGATCCCGCTTCATGACAGTAAATAGCAGGTTTACCTTTCCATACCGTCCTTCAGCCCCCACATTGGTGAAGCGATAGTTTCTTTCTTTCATAAACTCAATCAATTCCGGCATGGGCTCCACGGTGATCACCCTGACCAAAACTCTTCCGATGGCCAGTTTTTCTTCAATAGTCATTCCCACATAGGTACCTGCGGCAAAACCTCCCGCATAGGCCAAATAGGACACCGGATTATCGATATTCTGGATAATCTGACCAATAGCCAACAGCCAGATAAAAGCCTCAAAAAAACCAAGTATAGGGGCAACGTTTTTCTTTCCATTAAGGACAAACATTACCCTCAACGTATTGAGAGAGACATCCCCTACCCGGGCAAGAAAAATAAGAATGGGCATTACGACATAAGAAAAAACCGTCTCGCTAATCCCAAATGAGCTTAAAAATTCTTCCATTATAATTTCAATTCAAGTGCAAAGATAGGAACCATTCCCCTTAGGGGCTAATATATTTGAGCATTATACTTTAAGATCCCTGCCCACTTTGGAGCCGAGGAAAGTAAAGAGCGCCGCAGAACCCATCATAATTAAAATGAACAAGTTCCAATTGACCGAAATATCGAACAATATCCCTACCAATAACGGCCCTATAGAGGCCAAATAATATCCCGTAGACTGCGCCATGCCTGACAGATCCGCCGTAGTCTTGCCGGAAGTACGCAACCCAATCAACACATAGGCCATACTGATACTCGCTCCAAGGGAGAAGCCAATCAGGCTTAGTCCAAAATAAACAATGGGAATAGCGTCAAGAAATAGGGTCGCGAAACCCAGGAAATAGGCTACTCCAAGGGCCATCGAGATCTTGGTCTGCTCCTTAAACCTTACCGCCACCAAAGGGGCAGAAAAAGTCCCCAGTAGCCCTACGATCTGCATAAGCATCACCACCAGCCCGGCGCGTCCGGGGGTCAGTCCCTTCTCTATCAACAACTCTGGAAGCCAAGTCACCAAGGTGAAGAAAATAAAAGATTGCAAGCCCATAAACATGCTCACCTGCCAAGCCAGTTTTGATTTCCAAACATTGTTTCCCTGCGTCATTGCCTCTTCTTTAGCGACGACCTTATTCTTTTTGACTTGAGGAATCCAGATGAGAATAGCCAAGCTTATTAATGCCAGCCAAGATAGCAGTGATCCGCGCCAGCCAAACTCTACGGCCAAAGGAATACTCAAACCCGTACCCACAGCGGCAAATAAAGACAAGCCGGTAGTATAGGCACTGGTCATCAATCCTACCTTGTGGGGAAGCTTGTCCTTGATCAGAGGGATTAGCAAAACATTGCAAATGACAATTCCGACGCCCGTTAAGGCAGTGCCAAAATAGAGTAAAAACGCCCCACCCTGAACCCTGATCAAAATGCCCGCACCCAATATGATCAAACCCAAGAGAATGGCCCTTACATATCCAAGTGCTTTACCAATGGCTGAAGAAAATAAAGAAAAAGTTGCAAAAGCCAACAAGGGCAATGTGGTCAGAAAGCCCGCCCAAGAATTTGAAAGATCCAAATCATCCCT
>DATGMS010000382.1:0-4125 GCA_035307285.1 Cyclobacteriaceae bacterium | reverse complement strand
AATGGCAGAAAATTGGTATGAAGACTTACCTTCTGTGTATGCTCCAGCAGGACGCATTATTTGGCCGGAAGAAATTGCCAGTGCAGCCATTTACTGGATTGCTGATGAAAGCGGCCCTATTAGTGGCCAAGTTGTTGACCTCGAGCAATACCCCTTACTGGGACGTAACCCACCTAAAGGCTGAATGAGAACATACTCATAGGAGGTTAAGTCTTCGCGGATAAATTTTTGATTTAGGTCCCGATGTTCGCCATATTTTGATCTCAATTTTTAACCCGCATTATGCATTAGAATAGTTAAAAGGAGGGCTTAGATTCTGGATTTGGGAAAAGATACCGTCCATCCAAGGTCTTTTTTTGACAGGCAAAGAGATTTTCAGGACCTGTTTATTGGCATGGTTCACCTTCCAGGCCCCTAATGCAAAGCAATAGGATTTGAGCGTTTTTAAGGTCGCCCTGTTGTGGTGGTTGAGTGCAAAGTGCCTGAATAGGCTCATCAGGTTATAGGCCACCATGATGAACCTGAACGATGCCTCGGTAGCCCAAAAATCCTGTAGGCAAAAGCTCTCCAGTCCAAAATCATCTTTAAGTTCCTTGATCCTGTTCTCGCAGTCCGCCCTTGTGTTGTAGATGTTCCATATCTGGTCAAGCGGGAGGTCAAGGTTGGTCACATAGCAGCTGAAGCGATAGCCGGGCAGGTCCTCGAAAAGCATTTTGCCTCCCGATTTGGGACGGATATCCACCTGTTTTTTGACAATGATATACCTTCTGCTCTTCCCCTTCTCATGCGAAAACCTCATTTCGTTGAGCTCGATTCCTTTGGCCAGGCCCACCCAGTCGCCAAGCCCCCAGACCTCACTCTTCACGTTGGGGTACATCCTGACAGCCATAATGTATTTATGCTGCTCTTGCTCCAGATAACTGAGCAGTTCCTCGTTATAAAAACCGCTGTCCGCCCTTACAAGACCTATCTTTTTGCCTTTGAGTGCCTGGTCAAAAGTCTCCTGCATAAAGAGTTTGCAGCTGCTGCTGTCGGCGGTATTGCCGGGCCTCAACCATGCGTTGGCTACCATTCTGGTCTGGCCGACAAAGGCCATCAGGGGATGGTGGGAGTTCCTTCCCCGTTTGTTGGGGTTGTATCCTTTTGCGCTTCCTTCCTGTTCCCCGTAGCGGGTGATCACCGTGCTGTCAAAATCAACCGTAATGTTGTCCACACTTATCTGGTCAAAGAACCAGTTTTGGAGGGCCGGGAAAACCTCCGTGTTCCTCTTCTGGGAAAACTTGCCGAAAAACCGGCTGTATGTGCTCTGGGAAGGCATCTGTTCCCACCCGAATATCGACTGAAGAACTTTGTCATACCTCAGCCAGTCACAGTGGATATAACGGCTTGCCCCTGTCCAGATGCCCAGCCAAAATGAGGCGACAATATCAGCGGGATCATATCCCCGGTTGGAGCCGGGCTGTGGCAGCTCAAGGGTGCCCAGATATTCCTTTATCCTTGTCTGGTCAAGAAATCTTTTCATCAGGCTCATGCCGCCAAAAGGAGTCACAGGCTTGTCCGAATATTCTATAGGAAGGTTAACCATTTTGGTGAAAGTTGATCATATTAAAAATCGGGGTTTTTGAAACACATTCAAACATTTTAAAAACATTTTTCTATCTTAATGCATAATCACGGTTAAATATTTGATTTACGGAAAAATTAAGCCACATACATCCCGGGGAGGTTTTGAACGAGGAATTTTTAAAACCCATGGGAATTTCAGCCTATAGGCTGTCAAAAGATATCCATATTCCTCAAACGCGGATCAGTGAAATTATGAAAGGAAGAAGAATTACCGCTGATACCGCCCTAAGATTAAGCAAGTATTTTGGAACCAGTCCTACGTTTTGGTTGGGTCTGCAAGATGATTTTGATATTGAAGAAGGACAAAATCAGATAGCGGAAGAATTGAATGATATTGAACAGGTAAACCTGATCTAGGACGAAGGTATTGCGCATTGAACCATACGAGGAATTGAGGTTCATTAAGAAAAATGGCCGTAATGAACCTTAACTTCTCAATGGTTAATAACCGTCCTTTTTTGAAACGGCAAAGAATTGTTTGTTTCATGTTTTTCCTTGCCTTAAAGCAACCAAAACTCCATTAACTCCGAAAAATTCAATTTCAGGTTGAGTTTAATCCAATGTAGGACCAGAAAACACCGATGTAACAGGTTTTTAGGCCGTTGCAGCGCTCGGAAATGCCGATGTAATTATGAAAAATCCAAATGTAATGGAAAAAAATCCAAATGTAACGCTGGAAAATGACGATGTAAGGATGAAAAATCCAAATGTAAGAGGAAAAAATCTAATTGTAACGTGTTTTTACGTCGATGTAACGTGTTTCTGGGTCATTGTAAATGCTTTTCCTTGGGTCTTTCTTAGCAACCAACCTGATGTAGGTACCGGGAGACAATTAGCGGCTACATTTTAAACTTCGTGACTTGGTGCCTTTAGCGAGAAATAAATCACGCAGAGGCGCAAAGCCGCAAAGGAAGGGGCTGTCTTGTTCTGCACTAAAAGAGATAAGAAAAAATTCCCCGGGCCCTAATTATCCGCATAATACCTCCCCAAGCTCCCCACAATGGCCCTTTTTACTTCCAGCGGATCAATGGTGCCCTCCACTTTGTACAGCACCTTCCCCTCTGCATCGACCAGCACAGTATAAGGCAGTGAACCCTGCCATTCTTTGTCCACGGCCTCTATCAGGTCATAAATATTTTCTCCGGCAAAGATGTAATTGGTATTGGAGGCATCTTTCTTCTGTAGAAATGCCAAGGCTTTGTCCTTTTGGCCGACCTTGTCGGCACTTAAGGAAATAAATTCAAAAGCCCGGTCCCGGTACATGCGGTTGATGTCCACAAAGTCAGGAAATTCCACAATGCAGGGCCCGCACCAAGTTGCCCAGATATTGATCAGCCTTAACTTTTCGCCGTCCGTATTTTTAACCAGGTCGGCGACGGCGTCCAGACCGATTTCCTTAATCGCCACCGGCTCTTCCGCCCATTCTTTTTTCAGTCTTTCGGCATAGTCTCCCTGCCAGGACCATTTCACCGAACAGCCAAAGGTTTTCGTAGTAGCCACCTCAGGATCCTTATTGACCAATAAGGCTTCCAAAGCATCTTCCAGATCCTTCTGCTTGGGGGCCACATAGGGGTTTTCGGTATCGTCTATCCGGCCGCTGTACTTCAATTTTCTTTCTTTATCAAACACAAAAACATGCGGGGTGGCCGCTGGACCGTAGGCAATGGACGTTTCCTGGCTATCGCCGTCATAGAGGTAGGGGAAGTTGTAGTTTTTTTCCTTTCCCCGGATCTTCATTTCCTCCAAGGTGTCGTTTAAGTCCGAATAACCCAATTCCGCCAGACTGATGGCCGAGGCATCATTGGGGGAAATGGCCACAAATCCCACGCCTCTGCCCCTGTAATCCTCCACCATTTGGATGATCCTGTCTTCATAAGCCTGTGCCGTGGGGCAATGGTTGCAGGTAAAGATCACCGCCAAAAGCTCGTGTTCCTGAAAGTCGGCCAGGGAATAGTGCTTGTCATCTACCCCGATCAGGTTAAAGTCAGGTGCCGGGGAATTGATGGCTAACAAGGTGGGTTTTTTATCCTGAGATAAGGCAGATAAGACAGGGAAAAGCAGGAAAAGTATCAAATGCGTAAACTTCATGGCTATTGGGTTTAGTGAAATTTATGGTAGATGCTTGACTACGAGTTTTAAAGATAAACAAAACCGTTTAAAAAAAATAACCCGCAATGCCGCCACTCTTTTGCCATTCCCTGTCTTCCCGCTGGAGTGTTTTATATATTTGCCGGATAATAAAATTGAAAACAAGATGAACAGATTATGGCTTGCCGGCTTAGTGATGATTCTTTCACTCACTTCGGTCCAGGCACAAAACAAGTCCCAAGCTAAGACGTTAGATAAACCAAAATTGGTGGTCGGAATAGTGGTGGACCAGATGCGTCAGGAATATTTTTACAAGTATGAAGATCGATATGTCGAAGGCGGATTAAAGCGCCTGATGTACGAGGGATTTATGATGAAGAATGGTCATTACAATTATATCCCCACTTACAC
>DATGMS010000381.1:0-2550 GCA_035307285.1 Cyclobacteriaceae bacterium | reverse complement strand
GGCCACTATCTTTAATACATCTGTAACTGCAATACCGGTTCTTTTTGTTCCCAAGTCAATTGCCAATACCCTTCCCATCTAATTCCATTTGATTTTATTGATCAATTTTCTCTTTACTTCTTTCTCCAGTTCAATGGCTTTTGGAAACAACAAATCATTTTCTATCTTGGCATGTATTACCAGTTCCTTCTCAAAATTCTGCAGTTCATGATAAAGCACTTTCATGGGGATCGGGATCGGCGGCGACAAAGAATAGTCCGAGGTCAACTTTCGGATCCCTTCCATTTCGTCATCATGTACTTCATGTTCATCAGCCAGACTGCTAATTGGTGTTGTGTCCAATAGGGCCAGAGCATCCACCATATTGTACTCGCCCCTTTCTATCTGATGCAAAAGGTTTATTCTTCGGAATAGGGTATTTTCCTCTTCGTGGATATGGTGGATAAAATCGTCCACAAATAAGGGGAACATTAACCTCATATCCGCCATTAATCCCTCATACTTTTTATCGGGCTTAATGCCTTCGATCATGCTAGACAGGAAGGGCAACTCCTGCCGTAGGAAAAAATGGTGCTTTTTCTTCAAATATTCCACAAGCACCTCTATCGGATGAAGAAACAACTCTTCGTTGGTCGGTTCTTTCTTCATGGCCCAATTCTCCAGCTCGCTCATGATCTGTGCGGGATTCACCTTGAATTTTTTACAAACCTCATCCAAAGATTTTTCCTCATAATCAAAAAAACTGATCCCGAAAAAGTGCAAAACTGCCGCAAACACATAGTTTTGTTCTACAAGCTTTCCAATCGAACTTTTCGGTATGTTTTTTGGCGACGACATGTTTTACAAAAATACCTTTTTTGGATTAAATATGTGAGGAAAAACTTATCTAAAGCGATTTTATTTCGTTAATGAAAAACGAAATTAAGCCAAATGATGTTAAGGAATATATTTGGATATTACTGATTTTTGTAAAATATTGCAATAAAAACCTATAAAAGAGGATAACGTGAGCGAAGAAAAAAACACTAAAGCACAGATACGGCTGCCTATTATACTTGCGTTGGCCATATCGGCCGGCATATGGATAGGGGCCACCTTTGCGGAGCCCAAATCAGATAGGAACGATTTCAAATCGGCCATATATAGACTGCAGGAAGTCCTCACCTATATTAACCGGGATTATGTGGACAGTGTGGATACCAACGAGCTGGTGGAGTTTGGGATTGAAAAGATGCTTGAAAAGCTTGATCCGCATTCCAGCTATATTACATCAAAAGATGCTAATCTGGCCAAATCTCAGCTCGAAGGTGAATTTGATGGGATCGGCATCGAATTCGGAATTCTAAGAGATACCATCTATGTGGTAGCTCCATTGACCGGTGGTCCCTCTGAAAAACTGGGAATACAATCCAATGACCAGATTATCAGGGTAGATGGTAAGACGGTAGCCGGTACAGGCGTCACCAATCGGGACGTTTTTGACCTATTGAGGGGGCCAAAAGGGAGCGTGGTCAACATTGATATCAAGAGGAAGAACGAAGATGAGCTATTGGATTACTCCATTACCAGGGATAAAATCCCCCAATATAGCCTTAATGCGTCTTACATGGTTGATGAGGAAGTAGGCTATATCAAGATTACCCGATTTGCTGCCACTACTTACGACGAGTTTGTGAAGGCCCTGACCGAATTGCAATCTCTCGGGATGACCAAGTTGATACTTGATTTGCAAGGCAATCCTGGCGGCTATATGGGCGCAGCGATCAGCGTGGCTGATGAGATATTGGGCAACAATGCTGTTATTGTTTCCCAAAAAGGAAAACTGAACCGATATAACCAAAAGGCATTTGCCACCAAAGAAGGATCTTTCGAAGCTGGATCCATTGTGGTGCTAATCAACGAAGGGAGTGCATCCGCTTCTGAGATCGTAGCGGGAGCCATTCAGGACAACGACAGGGGGCTGATTGTCGGCCGACGGTCCTTTGGAAAAGGATTGGTGCAGATGCCTATCGACTTATCAGACGGTGCCGAGTTGCGTTTGACCATAGCCCGCTATTATACCCCTTCCGGTCGATCTATCCAAAAACCCTACGGTGAGGGCGAGGACGATTATAACCTGGATTGGATCAACAGGCTGGATCACGGTGAATTCTTCAATGCCGACAGCATCAAATTCAATGACAGCTTGAAATACGAAACAGTGAAAGGACGCACTGTCTACGGCGGCGGAGGGATTATGCCGGATTACTTTGTTCCTTGGGATACCACCATGATCAGTCCCTATATCAACCGCATCTTCGGGACCGATTCTCACCGCGAATTTATTCTCGGGTACTTGGAGAACAATAAAAAGAATTTTGACAACATGAGCTTCGAGCAATATTATGAAAATTTTGAAGTCTCCGATACCATGTTGCAAGACTTGATCAAAATTGCAGAAAAGAATAAGGTGCCCTTCGATGAGAAGGATTATGGCAAATCTAAAGAATACCTCAAAACCTTGATCAAAGCGCATATGGGTAGGTCCTTGTATGATGACAATGCTTTCTA
>DATGMS010000380.1:0-5681 GCA_035307285.1 Cyclobacteriaceae bacterium | reverse complement strand
AGGCCTGAAGTCCCGCCATATTCGTCTACTACGATGGCCATGTGCACTCTTTTGTTTTTGAAGTCCTTAAGCAGGGAATCCACCTTTTTATATTCCGGCACAAAAAGGGCCTTTCTGATAAGCTTTTGCCACTCGAAATCCTCCTCCTTGTCGATATGGTTTAATAAATCCTTGATGTACAAAATCCCCTCTATGTGGTCCACGGTCTCTCGATAGACGGGAATGCGGGAATAGCCGCTTTTGTTGATTTTATCCATCAACTCGTGAAAATCCATCGTGATATCCACCGCGGTAAGATCCATCCGAGACTGCATTACTTGCCTTACGGTGAGGGTCCCAAAATTAACAATGCCTTTGAGGATATCTTTTTCCTCCGTAGTGGTATTTTCAGAGGTAATTTCGAGCGCCTGATGAAGTTCATCAACAGAGAGAGAATATCCCTTCTTCTCTATTCTACGTTCGATCACGTTGCTGATTGCCAATAAAAAGCTGGATAAAGGGCTGAGTATTATGGAAAAAACATACAGCGTCTGGGCCATAGATTTGGAAAAAGCCAGCCTGAAATTGTTTGCATAAGCCCTCGGAACCACTTCTCCTATAAATATAAGAAGTAAACTCACTACCGCCATCTGTGTCAAAATACCCACGATCCCTATCCAGGCGCTCTCGAAAAAAGTCCATGTCAAGAATGTGCTCAAGGTAATGATGGAAATATTGAGAATATTATTCAGGATAAGGATCGTGCTCAACAGCCTTACGGGATCCTCAATTAATTTGATGACCAAGTCTGATTTTTCATCCTTATCATTTTTAAGATCCCGAAGATCATCCTGGGTAAGAGAAAAAAACGCAATCTCAGACCCTGAAACAAGCGCTGAAAAAATTAACAGTGCGATAAAAAACAGAACATTTATCAGCCAAAAACCGGCTGAAACCTGAGCGGTTTCAGCCAATAGCAAACTACTCGAAAAGGGATCGTCGTCCATTAACCATTTATATTTATACAAAAATAATGATTTATCTTCAATAGTCTAAAATAAATCACTTAGAACGGAAGATCGTCTTCCTCCTGGTCCATGGCATTGTTGGGTGACGGAGCAGAGGTGGCGTAACTCTGTTGCTGGTTCGAGTTGGAGCTACCGGTGCTATCACCGCCCTTAGAGCCTAACATGGTGAGGTTATTCACTCTAATCCTTATTTTCTTTCGATTATTGCCTTGCTCATCCTGCCAAGTATCAGATTTGATCCTTCCCTCTACGTAGATCTGACTACCTTTCCTAAGGTACTGTTCCGCAATCCGAGCCAATCCGTCCCATAATTCCAGATCATGCCATTCGGTGTTTTCTACACGGTTTCCGCCTTTATCCTTATAGGCTTCGGTAGTCGCAAGCCTTA
Source organism: Cyclobacteriaceae bacterium (assembly GCA_035307285.1). Lineage (GTDB taxonomy): Bacteria > Bacteroidota > Bacteroidia > Cytophagales > Cyclobacteriaceae > DATGMS01. Next base: position 4,286 of record DATGMS010000380.1, on the reverse strand, counting down.
AATTGGCCACAACTTTATCTCCTTCCAAATGCTTTACCTCAGGATCCTGTCCCAGGTTCCCTACTAAAATAACTTTGTTAACACCTGCCATAATTGTTGTCGGTTAAGTTGAATAAAAGTTCCTATTAAATTTAATCATTATTTTTGATCGGCCAAATAGTTCACAATAAGTTTCGGCTTCCCCAGCTGTTCCAGTTCATCCTCATTTACAGAGAAATAGCCCTTTCCTTTAGCCCAATTCCCTACCTCTTGTTTTTGCTCAGCCGAGATGTCAAGTTTCACAAAGTTTGAAAAAATTTTTTGATGGGTAAGTATATGTTTGTAGTTCTTTTCCGGATCAAATTGAATGTCCGGTTCAAAAGCTTGGAGTTCAGCAAAGAGTGGGGAAAAATTTAAGTTGATGTCTTTTTCTTTCGGTAATTCTTCCATGGGGAAATCGACCAATCCTTGCCAAATGTCATTGCCTCCCCTTTCCTTCACCAATACTTCATTCCCGCAGTTAATATGAAAATAGAGGAACGTCCTATGATTGATCCTGACCTTCTTTTCGTTGACCGGAAGTCTCTTAACGAGCCCTTGACCATAAGCGAAACAGCCCTTGTTCAGCGGGCAGTCTCCACAGGCCGGATTTTTAGGCACACACTGCAATGCTCCAAACTCCATAATGGCCTGGTTGTATTCATCCGGCTGAGATTCGGGAATAATTTGATTGGCTAATTTTTCAAAGGCCTTTTTGCCATGTGTACTTCCTATATCAGCGGCAATCCCGAAGTACCGTGCCAAGACACGGAAGACATTCCCATCCAGTACAGCAATCTTTTCGCCAAAAGCAAAGGAGGCTATCGCCGCTGCGGTATAACTCCCGACTCCCTTTAACTGAAGCAGGTGATTATAATTGTCGGGGAACCGTCCGTTCCGGTTCATCGATACCTCTTGTGCACAGGCGTGGAGGTTTCTAGCCCGACTGTAGTAACCAAGCCCCTGCCACAGCCGCATGATTTCCTCAATGGGAGCGGAAGCCAAATCCTCGACAGTGGGAAATCTTTCCAGAAATCTTTCGAAATAAGGTAAGCCCTGCGCCACCCGTGTCTGCTGGAGAATGATTTCCGACAACCAAATGATATATGGATCTTTGGTATTTCTCCAAGGCAGATCCCGCTTGCTATAAGCATACCACTGGAGCAGGATATTTGCGAAAGGTTGCGTATTCAAAATTTATGAAAATTTACAGGTTTTATCGTTGCTAAACAAAAGAAGCTAATTTTGTTCATTTTGTTTTTATATTGAATGGATAAGTATAAATTTGCAGTCCCAAAAATAATTGGTTAGTAGGTGGTTAGCCTTATTTAAAAAAATAAACATTAAAATAAAAACAACAGTGACTAAAGCAGAGGTAATCGCAAAGATTTCGGAAAAGACAGGTATTCAAAAGGATGATGTTACCCAGACTATTGAAGCATTCTTTAAGGTAGTTAAAGATTCCATGTCCGAAGGAGAGAATATTTACGTTAGGGGTTTCGGCAGCTTTGTCAATAAGAAGAGAGCCAAGAAGATCGCCCGCAACATCTCCAAGAATACCGCCATTGTAATTGATGAGCACTATGTTCCGGCCTTTAAACCTTCAAAGGTTTTTATTGAGAAAATCAAGAACAGCAAAAAAGTAAAAGAGCTTGCTCCTCAGGAATAGTCCTGAACTATTGACCTTATGAAAAAATCGCAAATCATCTTTCTTGTCATCGGCATCATTTTGATCGGGGCGTTGTTCTCTCTTCCCACAATAGTGGTGGACAATTCGGATCAAGATATCGTCATGGAAGAAACCGGTGAGGCGGCTGTTACCCCTTCTATTACAGAAACACATGAAACGGCCTTATCCCCTTCAGCTCGGGAGCAGGTCAATAACCTCATGGCAGAGCTGGAGAATGAGGAGGATAGCGAAAAATATGTTATCTTAGCAGATTCTATTGCGAAAGTATATCAAACCTCCGGCAAATTGGATAGTGCTGCCTATTTTTATGCACTGATAGCTGATAGGTTTTCGAATATCGAGCATATAGAAAAAGCCGGGAACACTTATTATGAGGCTTATGGATTTGCCATGAGTCCAGAGAAAACCTCCTATTTGGCGACTAAGACACGGGAATACCTTGGGAAGATTTTAGAAAAAGACCCAAGTCGACTAGACCTCAAGACGAAGGTCGCCATGACCCATGTTTCTTCTTCCAATCCCATGCAGGGCATAACCTTGCTGAGGGAAGTGCTGGAAGAAGATCCAAAGAATGAGCTGGCGTTATACAACATGGGTGTTCTTTCCATGCAGTCCGGGCAGTACAAAATGGCTGCTCAACGTTTTGAAGACTTGGTGGCAAGCCATCCGGGAAATATTGAAGGTCAATTTTTCCTAGGAGTAAGTTACTACGAATCCAAGCAAGAAAGTAAAGCAAAAAAACAGCTTCAAATGGTTCGCGAAATGACGGATGATCCACAGATCATCGCCGGAATTGACAACTATTTGGAGAGACTTTAATATTTTAAACCTTAAAAACATACTATTATGCCTTGCGGTAAAAAAAGAAAAAGACATAAGATCGCTACACACAAGCGTAAGAAGAGATTGAGAAAGAACAGACACAAGAACAAGAAGTAATTCTTGGTTTATTTAAACAAAAACGTTCATTAACATAGAAAAGGAGACACGATTTGAGTACGGAATTATTAATCGATTCTTCTCAAAACGGTAGTCGAATCGCCCTTTTAAAGGACAAAAGCTTGGTTGAGCTTCACACAGAGGAAGACGACAGCAAGTTTAAAGTTGGTGACATTTATTTAGGGACAGTTCGTAAGATAGTCAATGGGCTCAATGCAGCCTTTATTGACGTAGGTTATGAGAAAGACGCTTTCCTGCACTATCAGGATTTAGGGCCTCAGATCAATAGCCTTATTAAATACATCAAACTGCTCAAAAACAATGGTTCTAATTTTAATTTAAAAGGATTTGATCAAGAACCTGACATAGAAAAGCTGGGAAAGATTTCCTCAGTCCTTTCTAAGAACAATCAAATTTTGGTTCAGGTTGTAAAAGAGCCGATCTCAACGAAAGGCCCCCGACTATCCTGTGAGCTCTCCTTAGCCGGTCGATATCTGGTATTGGTGCCTTTTTCCAATTCTGTCAATGTTTCCAAGAAGATCAGAAGCGCAGAAGAAAGAAAAAGGCTTGCACGCCTCATCACCTCGATCAAACCCGCCAATTTTGGTGTAATCATCAGAACAGTGGCAGAAGGACAATCCGTTACGGAATTAGACAAAGATCTAAGTAACTTGGTAAAGTCCTGGGAAGACGGGATGAAAAAGCTGGCCAAGTCCAAAAGTAAAGACAAGGTTATCGGAGAGATGAGCATGGCTTCCTCTATTATTAGAGACCTGCTCAACGAATCATTCGACGCAATCACGGTGGAGGATGAAGTAATTTATGACCAGATGCGATCTTATATAAGATCCATTGCCCCAGAAAAAGAAAAAATTGTTAAGCTTTACAACGGAAAAGCCAAGCTCTTTGAAAGTTTTGGAATAGAAAAGCAGATCAAAAGTCTATTTGGACAAGCTGTAAGTTTGCCTCAGGGCGGGTATGTCATTATCGAGCATACCGAAGCACTGCATGTGGTAGACGTCAATAGCGGCAATAAGTCCAATCAAGAAAGTGATCAGGAAACAACAGCATTAAAAACCAACCTGGTAGCTGTTAAAGAAATTGCCAGACAACTTCGTCTCCGCGATATGGGAGGCATCATTGTCATCGACTTCATTGATATGAAAAAGGCCGATAACAAAAAGGCCATTTACGACGCAATGAAAGAGGAGATGAGGGATGATAGGTCCAAAAACACCGTCCTGCCACTTACCAAATTTGGTTTGATGCAGATCACAAGACAGCGTGTGAGGCCTGAAATGAACATTGTCACCAAAGAAACTTGCCCTTCCTGCAATGGTACAGGGAAAATACAAGCTTCGATATTAGTGGCCGATAAACTTGAGAAAGACCTTGAACACATTGCTGTCAACCAAAACGAATCGAAGATCAAGATTGGCCTCCACCCCTATCTTTATGCCTACTTCACACATGGCATACTTTCAAAAAGGGTTAAATGGTTTTTTAAATATTATAAGTGGGTAAAGTTGGTTCAGGATTCTTCACTGCCGGTGACGGAGTACAAATTCCTGGATGAAGCAGGAGAAACTATAGAAATAACTGTAAAAAGCGAGACCGAATAGGTCTTGCTTTTTTTTTG
>DATGMS010000379.1:0-2046 GCA_035307285.1 Cyclobacteriaceae bacterium | reverse complement strand
GGCTTTACAGGCAGACTATAGCTCTGTGAATGATCCCAGTTTTTGGTCTTGATGATCTGTATATCGGCTTGGATGCCTTTGTCCAGCCAGCCTTCCCCGTTGATCATCTGCGCCAATTCACCCACGCTTAAACCATGGACCACGGGAATGGGATGCATTCCTACAAAGCTGGTAAATCCTTCTTTTAAAACAGGGCCATCAATATATTCCCCATTGGGGTTGGGCCGGTCAAGGATGAGAAGAGGCTTTCCATTCTCAGCACAGGCTTCCATCAGATAATGAAGCGTGCTGATATAGGTGTAAAAACGCAACCCCACATCCTGTAAGTCGAAGATGATAATGTCCACATCTGCCAACGCGGATTCAGAAGGTTTCTTGTTGTTCCCATAGAGGGAAACCAATGGAAGGCCGGTTTTTCTATCTGTATCATTTTTTACCACTTCCCCGGCATCGGCATCGCCTCTAAATCCATGTTCCGGTACAAAGACTTTTTGAACCTTAATTCCCTCTTTTAGAAGAAAATCCACCAAATGGAGGTTGTTTTGTTGGGTCAGGATACTGGTCTGATTGACGACCAAACCTACCTTTTTGCCTTTTAACAAAGGGAGATAAGCTTCCGGTTGATCCGCACCGGGCAGGATAACAGATGTTATGGACTTTGTTGTATCTTTGGAGTGACTGGGTTTGCTTTTACAAAAAGCTAAATTGCCGAGCAAAAAAGTAAACAGAAATATTAAATTCAAGACCTTCATAGTAATTTGCATTTCTTTACAACAAAATAAACCACTTCATTGAACCTTTCCTACTTCATTGCCAAAAGAATCAGCTTTAAAAGGACCGGAGGCTTTACGGGAACCATTCACCGCATAGCCGTAGCCAGTATAGCGATAGGTTTGGCGATCATGATCATTTCGTTTATGATTTTGGGAGGATTTCAAAACGTCATTGCGGAGAAGGTTTTTTCATTTACCGGACATTATCAGGTCAGCAGGTTTTCCTTAAGCAATGACTTTGAAGAATCCCCCATTAGCACCAAAAGCGATTTTTACACCAATTACTCTAAACTGGATTTTATCGGTCATGTGCAAGGCTATGCCACCAAGCCTGGTCTTCTTAAAGGGAAGGAAGATGTGCAGGGGGTTATCATGAAGGGGATAAGTTCGGATTATGACTCATTGTCCTTTGCCCCGACGATCAAGCGGGGACGCTTTATCCGTTTTTCTGAAGAAGGGGCTTCCAATGAGGTGATTTTAAGCAATAAAATCGCCAACCAGCTGATGCTGGATGTGGGCGACAAGGTGATCATGTACTTTGTCCAGGACCCTCCCAGATACAGGAATTTCGACATCGTGGGGATTTATGAAACCTTTTTGGAAGATTTTGATGACAAAATAATTTTGGGGGACATCCAGACCATCAGGAATTTAAACGGATGGGAACAGGATCAGGTAGGCGGCTTTGAGGTTTTTCTAAAGGATCCTTCTAAAATCGATTTGCATGCAGAAGAGATTTATCAGTTGGTGGATTATGATCTAAGGATGGTAAAGGTCACGGACAAATTTATCCAGATTTTTGATTGGCTTTACTTGCTCAACAACAACGTCTATGTTTTTTTAGGGTTGATTTTGTTTGTTGCGGTCTTCAATATGGTGTCTATCCTGTTTATTCTGATCATGGAAAGGACCCAAATGATAGGCATTCTCAAGGCCTTGGGTTCCAGAAATGCGCAGATCCGACAGATATTTGTCTGGAACGGCGTGCGGATTATAAGCAGGGGTTTGTTGTTGGGGAATCTGATCGGATTGGGTTTTGGAGCAATACAATATTACAGCAGGGTGATCAGGCTTGATGCGGAGAATTACTATATGAGCTACGTGCCGATCTATTGGGATTGGACAATTATAGTGGGAATGAATTTGTTGATATTGGTCGTCACCACCGCAATCCTGTTCGTCCCAGCGATGGTTATCAGCAACATCAAGCCGATCAAAGCGATCCGGTTCGATTAGGTTTGAGTGGTCTGAAGATGCTTTTGATTTTCATGTA